>CAYGQY010000061.1:4024-8209 GCA_964352195.1 uncultured bacterium | reverse complement strand
CTGCCCAAGACCTACGACCCGGCCAGCACCGAAGCCCGCTGGCAGGCCGCCTGGGAAGCCGCCGGCGCCTTCCATCCCGATCCGGAGGCCCCGGGTGAGCCGTTTTCGGTGGTGATCCCGCCGCCGAACGTGACCGGCAGCCTGCACATGGGCCACGGCTTCGAGACGGCCCTGATCGACACGATCGTGCGCTTCCAGCGCCTGCAGGGGAAAAACGTGCTGTGTCTGCCCGGCACCGACCACGCCTCGATCGCGGTGCAGTCGATCCTGGAGAAGCAGATCAAGGCCGAAGGCGGCAGCAAGGACGACCTCGGCCGCGACGCCTTCCTGGAGCGGGCCTGGAGCTGGAAGGCCGAGAGCGGCGGCACGATCGTGGGCCAGCTGCGGCGTCTGGGCTACTCGGTGGATTGGCAGCGGGAGCGCTTCACCCTCGATCCGGGCCTCAACAAAGCGGTGGTGGAGGCCTTCGTGCGCCTGCACGAGCAGGGCCTGATCTACCGGGGCGAATACCTGGTGAACTGGTGCCCGGCCTCGGGATCGGCGGTGAGCGATCTGGAGGTGGAGATGAAGGAGCTCGACGGGCACCTCTGGCACTTCCGCTATCCCCTCAGTGGCGGCGCCGGCCATCTGGTGGTGGCCACCACCCGCCCCGAAACGCTGCTGGGCGACACCGGCGTGGCCGTGCACCCCGACGACCCGCGCTACGCCGCCCTGGTGGGCAGCACGCTCACCCTGCCGCTGGTGGGGCGCGAGATCCCGATCGTGGCCGATGCGCACGTGGATCCGGCCTTCGGCACCGGCTGCGTCAAGGTGACCCCCGCCCACGACCCCAACGACTTCGCCATCGGCGCCCGCCACGGCCTGCCGCTGATCACGGTGATGGCCAAGGACGGCAGCATGAACGCCGCCGCCGGCCGCTTCGCCGGGCTGGATCGCTTCGAGGCGCGCCAAGCGGTGGTGGCCGCGATGGAGGCCGAGGGCTTCCTGGTGAAGGTGGAGCCCCACCGCCACAGCGTGCCCTTTTCCGATCGCGGCAAGGTGCCGGTGGAGCCGCTGCTCTCCACCCAGTGGTTCGCCCGGGCCGAACCGCTGGCGGCCCGCTGCCGCGAGGCCCTCGATGGCGGCGCCCCCCGCTTCGTGCCGCAGCGCTGGGAGAAGGTGTACCGCGACTGGCTCACCGACATCCGCGACTGGTGCATCAGCCGCCAGCTCTGGTGGGGCCACCGCATCCCCGCCTGGTTCGTGGTGAGTGAAACCGGCGGCGTGATCACCGAGGCCACGCCCTATGTGGTGGCCCGCGATGACGCCGAAGCGCGCCGCCAAGCCGAGGACCAGTTCGGCGAGGGGTCCCGGGCCGCCGGCCGCGAGCTGCAGCTGGAGCAGGACCCCGACGTGCTCGACACCTGGTTCTCCAGCGGCCTCTGGCCCTTCTCCACCCTGGGCTGGCCCGATGAGAACGCCGCCGATCTGGCCGCCTGGTATCCCACCAGCGTGCTGGTGACCGGCTTCGACATCATCTTCTTCTGGGTGGCGCGGATGACGATGCTGGCCGGCGCCTTCACCGGCCGCATGCCCTTCGCCGACGTGATGATCCACGGCCTGGTGCGGGATGAGAACAACCGCAAGATGAGCAAATCAGCGGGCAACGGCATCGACCCGCTGCCCCTGATCGAGCGCTACGGCGCCGATGCCCTGCGCTTCGCCCTGGTGCGCGAGGTGGCCGGCGCCGGCCAGGACATCCGCCTCGACTACGACCGCGCCAGTGGCAGCTCAGCCACGGTGGAGGCGGCCCGCAACTTCGCCAACAAGCTCTGGAACGCCACCCGCTTCGCCCTGCTCAACCTGGGCGGTGAAACTCCGGCCAGCCTTGGTGAGCCAGACCCGGCGGCGCTGCACCTCGCCGACCGCTGGATCCTCTCCCGCCTGGCCAGGGTGAACCGCGAAACGGCCGAGCGCTACGGCAGCTACGGCCTGGGCGAGGCGGCCAAGGGGCTCTACGAGTTCGCCTGGAATGAGGTGTGCGACTGGACGATCGAGCTGCTCAAACGCCGCCTCAATCCTCGCCCCGCCAATGAGGGGGAGCCCCTCAGCGCCGAAGCCCTGGCCGACCAGCGGGTCGCCCGCCAGGTGCTCGCCAAGGTGCTCGCCGAACTGCTGGTGCTGCTGCACCCGCTGATGCCGCACCTGAGCGAAGAGCTCTGGCACGGGGTCAGCGGCGAAGCGGAAGGCCGCTTCCTGGCCCTGCAGAGCTGGCCCGCCGTGAACGAAGCCGCCCTCGATGACGCCCTCGAAGTCCAGTTCGCCGAGCTGATCGAGGCGATCCGGGTGGTGCGCAACCTGCGCGCCGTGGCCGGCCTCAAGCCGTCCCAGAGCGCTCCGGTGGTGTTCCTCACGGGGCGCCCGGAGCTGGCGGCGGTGCTGCGCCAGGCCACGGGCGACATCACCGCCCTCACCCGCGCCGCCTCGGTGGAGGTGCGCGATCCGGGCGGTGCCGCAGGCGATTCAGCCGAAGCCCAGGCGGCGGTGCCTCAACGCTGCCTGGCGGCGGTGAGCGGGGAACTGCAGGTGCTGCTGCCGATCGAGGGCCTGGTGGATCTGGCCGCCCTGCGCGGCCGCCTGGAGAAGGACATCGCCAAGGCCGAGAAGGAGATCAAGGGCCTGGCCGGCCGCCTCGCCAACCCCAACTTCGCCGGCAAGGCGCCGCCGGAGGTGGTGGCCGAGTGCCGCGCCAACCTGGCCGAGGCCGAAGCCCAGGCCGCGCTGGCGCGGGGACGGCTGCAGGGGTTGGATTGACCGGACGTCTCGGGATTGTTCGAAGGCCATGGCAGGCAAATCGACCCTCAATGCCAAGAACCTTGAAGCCCTGGGGGCGGCACGGCTGGCGGAGCTGCTGATCACCCTCAGCCAGGGGAATGCCGCCGCCAAGCGGGTCCTTCGGTTGGCGCTGGCAGAACAGAGGGGGCCTACCGAGATCGCCAGAGAGGTGCGCAAACGCCTGGCGACCATCTCCCGCTCTGGCAGCTTCCTGGACGGACGCCAACGCGATGCCCTGCTCAAGGATCTCGACCAGCAACGGCGGGCGATCGTCGGGCCGATCGCCGAACACGAGCCCGCCCTTGCGGTGGATCTGCTCTGGACGTTCCTCGAGCTGGTGGAAGCGGTGCTGGAGCGCTGTGACGACAGCGATGGGCATGTGATGCCGCTGTTCCATCAGGTCACCTCCGATCTGGGTGGCGTGGCGGCTCGAGAGAAGGGAAACCCTGAAGCCCTTGCGGATCAGGTGTATGGGGCGTTGATTGACAACGGCTACGGCCAGTTCGACCACCTGATCGAACATCTCAAGGAGGCACTGGGCACGGTGGGGCTGGCCCATCTGCGTCAGAGGCTGGAGGCCTCGCGGTATCGGCAGCCCTCGGACGAATCCCGGCAGATCACGGTGCGCCTGGCAATGCTCGCTATCGCCGACGCTTTGGAGGATGCCGAGGCTTACCTGGCCGAGTATCGCGACCACGATCCGGGCGCACTGTCGGTGCCGAGCTTCGCCGCTGATGTGGCTGAGCGGCTCATGGCCGCAGGCCGAACCGATGAGGCCCTGACCCTGCTCGACGCCGCCGACCCACGCGAGACGAACCGCTCGGCCGGACTCGAGGAGTGGCTCGATGCGCGCATCGCCGCGCTGGAGAGGCTGGATCGAGGCCAGGAGGCCCAGAGGCTGCGCTGGGAGCATCTGGAGCGCTGCCTTTCCATCCGGCATCTGCGCGACTACCTCCAGCATCTGCCGGATTTCGAGGATGCGGCGGAGGAAGAGCGTGCCCTTGGCCAGGTGCTTGATCACCCCAGCTTCAACAGGGCGTTGAGGTTCCTGCACCAGTGGCCCGATCGCCGCCGAGCAGCCCAGCTGATCCTGAGGCGCCTCAGCGAACTCGATGGCGACTGCTATGAACTGCTTGGTCCCGTGGCCGAATCACTGGAGGTTGAGCAGCCGCTGGCGGCCACGTTATGCCTGCGGGCGCTGATCGACTTCAGCCTGGAGCGGGCCCGTTCCACGCGCTATCGCCACGCCGCCCGGCACCTCGGCACCTGCCGCGGCCTCGCCCCCGCCATCGAGGACTGGCGCGCCATGGCGGATCACAGGACCTACATGGCCAGGCTCAGGCAGGAGCATGGCCGCAAGTACGGGTTCTG
>CAYGQY010000061.1:0-3924 GCA_964352195.1 uncultured bacterium | reverse complement strand
TCTGCAACTTGAAGACCCATGACCAGCTCGCCACGGCACCGATTCCTTTCTGCATCGTCTTGCCTCTGGCTTGATCAGTTCTGTCGCATGCCGCTTTTGCGCCCTCAGTTTCCATCAACCTGTGCTGAGCCCTGGGACTGCTTTGGGTGCTGCCCTAAAGCAACGACCCCTGATGCTCCACCGGCTCCAGTTGCGCTGTCTCGCCCCGCTCCTCCGCTTCGCCCGCCTTCACCTCCAGGGCCTGCTCGATCACCCGGTCGGTGAGGGCATCGAAATAGGCCGAGAGGGTCTGCTGCAGCTCCTGGAATTCCGGCCAGAGCGTCTCATTCACGAAGGACCGACTCAACCGCGCCATCACCGTGGTGCGCCGTTGACCGCGATAGCGATAGGGCTGGATGCCGTAACGCCGCAACAGGGCCACGAACAGGTGCCGCGACCACTGGTCGAAGAGGGAAAAGCGGAACTCCACCGGGGGCTCCTCGGCCGCCACCCCCGGAGTTGGATCGCGTGCGGCGTGCGATGGGGATCAATCTCCCGAGCTCAGCCTGGCAACGGTAGGAGCCGTTGAGGTCGATGGGATTGGGCTGAGCTCCAAGGGTCTCTCGCAAGCGGGCTCAAGGCCAGACGTGCCCCGGGACCAGCACGGCCTCCCTGATTCGCCATTGGCAGGGACCCATCCCCAGTCGAGGGATCCGCTCACGTCCGTTGGCGGTGAGGGGATTCACCATCACACACTGCAGCCGCTGGGAATCGGCGCCTGCAGGCTGAAGTGGTCTGAGTGTGGACGCGATCAATGGAATCCACAGGCCAATGAATGGGGCCCAATCCACCACATCCAAGCCAAGGCTCACATCGGCTTTTCAGCGACTGATGTCGATTCACTGGTGGATGGCCCTGTGCTATTTGGCGCTGTTTCTGGGTGGGGCGTTCATGGCTCGGCTCGATCGCGACGTCTTCTTGCGCGGCAGCTTGTACGACGTGCATAAGTCGATCGGAGTGCTGACCCTGGGCCTGCTGGGCTGGAGGATAATCGTCTTATTGCAAGTCTGGTGGAAGAAATACAGCAAACGCTGGCCAAAGACAATCCCAAAATGGTGGCAGAGTGTGGCGCTGCATGCTGGCTTGTACGTCTTCATGGTGGCAGTTCCGGCAGCAGGGTTTCTGCTTTCCAACTCATTCAAGGCGAACAACGTGACGTTCTTCGGCTTGCCCGTACCTGATGTTTTCCCTGAGAGAAAGGGAATGGTTGAAATTGGTCGAAGTCTGCATTTCTGGCTGGCCTACGTCTTTCTTAGCTTCATCACTCTGCATGCAATGCTGCAGTGGAAGGTCGTCAAGGCCAACTGGCGGCGCTTCACGAGATTCATACGCATCAAACCTACCGCATGAAAGCGGGTCTGCTCCGCTCCGTTGGCGGCATGAAACGCAACAGCTGATAACGACCCCTTCCTGGCATGGGATTGATGGCCACGACCTGGATCGCCTCCTTCCATTGACCCACAGCAACGTTGGGGAGACCGGCAGGGTTTCGTCCTTAGACGTCTGGCCCCCGGTCTGGAAGTCCCCAGGCATGCAGGCCTTCAAGCAGGGGAATCAGGGCCAGCCCGCGCGTGCTGAGCTGATAGTCCACCTTCAAGGGCATGCTCTGAACCACGGTTCGGATCACCACCCCGTTGGCTTCCAGCTCGCGCAGGGTGCTGCTCAGAACCTTGGGGCTGACGCCCCGGAGGGAGCGGCTGAGCTCTGAGAAGCGCTGGGTGCCGTCGGCGAGTTCCCGCAGCACGGGAATCTTCCAGCGGCCTTGCATCACCTCCAGGGCCAGCTTTGCCGGACAGGTGTTGTGGTCATGGGAGTCCAGAAAGCCCCGTGAGGCTGCCATGGTTACCTGCTGGATAGTTGGTTTCTTGGCGGTGCGTTCTTGTCGTTGAGCGGGTTCTCCATCACACTCCTCTTCAGCGGGAACAGGCCATCGGCCTCACCTCACCACCATTCTGCCATCGCCGTTGTGTCGCAACCCACTCCTCTCTCCCTCGAGTTGCCAGCAGGCACCCATGCCCTCTGCACCTGCGGCCAAAGCAAGAACGGACGTTTCTGTGATGGCTCGCACCAAGGCAGCGACTTCAAGCCTGAAATCCTGACCCTGGACGAAGCCAAGACGGTCTACCTCTGCACGTGCGGCACCACGAAATCTTCGCCCTACTGCGATGGCAGTCACCTCAAGCTCTGATCTCTCAGGTTCCATCGAGAGAGTGTCATGACGAATCCATCAGGCTGTCGATGGCGCTTCCTCCACAACGACCCTGATCGGTTGCCGCTCCAGTTGTCCCCGCTCCCAGGACAGGCCCTGTGCTGCAGCCTCGTAGGTGCTCTGCAGAAAGCTGAGCAGCACGTCATCGGGTGATGGGGCAGTTTGAACGGATTCATAGGGGAGCAGGAACTCGCCCAGCGTGGCGTTCCAGCTGGCCGTCGCCGGTGTGATGGAGCTGCTGGCGAATCCTTGCGGTGTCGGGTAGGCGTAGCAATAAAAGGCTGGAGCGTTCACTCCGCCTCCTCCCGGCCAGAATCCCGCACTGATCACTTCATGGGAGTAAGCCTCACGGGTCACCCAGTCTGGAAGGTTGGGAATTCCACCAGGATGAACCGGAGCCACCCGCCCGGAGAAGCGGGTCACAGCCAGATCGAAGCTTCCCCAGAAGAAATGAACCGGGCTGCATTTTCCCAGGAAACGGGACCGGAATTGCTTGAAGACACGATCGGCTTGTAGCAAGGCTCTCCAGAATCGGCAGGCTGCATCGGGGTCGTAGTGGTGATGCAGCGTGTCTTGCTCAAAGGGAATCGCGTCGGCGACTTCGCAGGGGGTGGTCCTGATCCGGACATTGAGCCCCAGGGTTTGCAACTCACCCATCACCGCCCCATAGAAATCAGCCACACTGCGGGGCTTCAGGGCGACCCGACCCGTCTCACCCAGACTGGTCTGGATCACAAGTTGGTGATCAATGAAATCGAAGATCAGCTCGAAATGGCGGGCACCATGGGGAATGGGTGACGTGCTGAGACCACGCGCGCTCAGGTAGAGGGGTACATGCCAGGAGTGGTTGGTCCATGGGGTTTGCATTAAGCGGATCTTGCCGATGATCTGCATCCAGAGCTGCAGGGTGGTGGCTGTCTCCTGCCAGTCGAGATAGGGAATGTCGGGCCAGTCTGGGCTGGTCGAGAGCTGTCTGGTGGGCACTGGATGTCACCGGAATGCTCTTCTCACTCTGACGTAGCCAGCCGAGATCTGTTTTGCTATTTGCTCTTGGAAGGCCTGGCCGACCAGCGGGTCGCCCGACAGGTGCTCGCCAAGGTGCTGGTGGAACTGCTGGTGCTGCTCCACCCCCTGATGCCGCACCTGAGCGAAGAGCTCTGGCACGGGGTCACCGGCGAGGCGGAAGGCACCTTCCTCGCCGTGCAGACCTGGCCCGCTGTGAACGAAGCCGCACTGGATGACGCCCTCGAAGCCCAGTTCGCTGAGCTGATCGAGGGCCTGGTGGACCTGGCCGCCCTGCGCGGCCGCCTGGAGAAGGACATCGCCAAGGCCGAGAAGGAGATCAAGGGCCTGGCCGGCCGCCTCGCCAACCCCAACTTCGCCGGCAAGGCGCCGCCGGAGGTGGTGGCCGAGTGCCGGGCCAACCTGGCTGAAGCCGAGGCCCAGGCGGCGCTGGCGCGGGGACGGCTGGAGGGGTTGGAGTGAAGCCGTGATCTGAGCGCACTCCTCGGCCAGGTCCTATCGGCCCCTGACGGTGCCCAGAGGCGCCACGATCCGGCTCCCAGCACCAGCCAGGCAGCGGTCTGCTCCCCCCTGGTGATCAGAGCCGGCCCTGCAGATGGGCCGCCAACTGCTGGATGAACTCCTCGGTCTTTCTTGGCCTGTAGGCCCGCTCG
>CAYGQY010000060.1:0-8233 GCA_964352195.1 uncultured bacterium | reverse complement strand
GGGCCAGGGACAATCCCTCCACCAGGGACGGCAACAGGAAGACTTCGGCGACCTGCAGCAGGGCGGCCCGCTGGAGCGGATCTGACTCGTAGCCCCACCAGATCAGATCGGGCTCCTCAACGTTGCTGTGCAGGGCATTGCGCAGGGGGCCGTCACCGACCACCACCAGGCAGCATCCGGAGGGACGCACCAGCCGCCAGGCGCGCAGCAACGCTTCCACGTTCTTTTCGGTGGCCAGGCGGCCCATGTACAGGAAGACCCGGCGACCGGCGAAGCGGATCCGCAGCGCCGCGAGCTCGGGCGATTCGGGTCCTGCCGGAGCCGGAGCCCAGAAGCTGGTGTCCACGCCGTTGGGGATGACGGCCAGGCGCTCCTGCCGCACTCCGAGGCGACCGAGCATCTCCGCCTGGAGATCGGAGAAGACGATCACCCGATCGAAGCGGGCCAGAGCCGGCGCATAGACCTGATACGTGAGCTGCTGGGTGCCGGCAGTGAGGTTGCGCAGCCCGGCGTCGAAGGCCGGGTGGAAGGTGGCCACCAGGGGCACCCCGAGGTGCTGGCAGAGATCCGGCAGCCGGAAGTCGAGGGGGGAGAGCGTGAGGCTGGCATGCACCAGATCGGGCTGGAGCCGCTCCAGGGACTCCCGCAGCTCCCGCTGCGCTCCGGGGGAGGGAATCGTGTAGACCTGCGACTTGAGCAGGTAGGGCAGCGCCACATCCCAGCCGTCCTCGCCGCCGGGCAGCCTGGCCTGAGCAGGGCCCCGGATGGGGCGATCCTGCCCCCGGCGGCCCCGGAGTGTTCCGGGGCCGCCGGGGGCAGCCACCGCATCGACGCCGACGACCCGGTCCGCGTCCGGCGGGGCCCAAGGTTGATCCAGGGGCAGGGGATCCCAGGGCAGGCCGAGTCCGGCGGCTGGTGTGTCGAAGTGGATGAAGCTGATCCGGTGGCCCCGTTGTCTCAGCCGTTCGGTGGTGGAGAGGCCGTAGGTGACGTTGCCGCAGAAAGGGGACTTCTTGCCCAGCCACGCAATGTGGGCCAATGCGGTCTGGCTCATCCTGTGCGAACGCTAGCAGCGCTTCCAGGGCCGCTCGATCAGGGCGGCCATCACGGCGATCGCCGCCAGGCCCCAGAGCACGGGCATCAGGCCGTAGCGGCTGACCACGGCCCCAGCCAGCACCAGCGGCAGGCTCAGCGCCACGTTGATCAGATTGTTCTGCAGGCCGAAGACCTTGCCCCGCATCGCTTCGGGAGTGTCTTCCTGAATGGTGGTCTGGGCCGGGATCGCCAGCAGCGAGGCCCCCACGCCCAGCAACGCGCAGAGGGTCAGGGTGACCGCCAGGCTGCCCCGCCACTGGCCCAGCATCACCAGGCTGAAGGCGATGGTGCCCAGGCCACCGGAGGCCATCAGTTTGCGGTTGATCCCATGGCCGAGCTGGGCCACGCCCAGGGCTCCGACGGCCATGCCCAGGCCACTCATGGCGAGCAGGGTGCCGAAGCGGGTGGGGCCGAGCCCCTCGATCGCCGAGGCCAGGCTGATGGCCAGCACGTAGAGGGCGGCGAGGATGCTGTACAGGAGCACCAGATTGAGCATGGCGGCACGCACGCTGGCCCGCTCCCGCAGCACCTGGACGCCTTCGGCGATCTCACTCCAGACGCTGGTGCCCCGCTCCTCACGGGGCGGCTCGTCGATCCGGATCAGGGCGATGCAGACGGCGGCCAGCCCGTAGCAGAGGGGGAGCAGGACGAATTCGCCGCCGCTGAGGCCCAGCGACCCCAGGCTGCTGCGCAGCAGCCGCAGCACCGGATCGCCCAGGGCGAAGCCCACGATCGTGGCCCCCATGCTGGTGGCCTGGTACAGCGACATGGCAGCCAGCAGCCGGGGCCGCGGCACCAGCAGGGGAATGGCCGATTGTTCCGCCGGAGCGAAGAACTGGGTGAGCACCGATTCGAGAAAGGTCATCGCCACCAGCCCCCAGTAGCCCCAGCTCAGGCCGAGCCACTGGGGGCCGGGCAGCAGCACGAGGGGGGCCAGCAGCGTCAGCGCGCCCCGCAGACCGTTGGAGGCCACCATCACCTGGCGCTTCGGCCAGCGGTCGGCCCAGACCCCCGCGACCGTGCCCAGCAGCATGGCCGGCAGGGTGTTGGCCAGGTAGATCCCCGTGGCCAGCAGGGTGATCATCTGGGTGCGGGTCTCCAGGTCAAGCCGCAGGCTTGCCGCAGCCTCGGCCAGGGGAACGTTGGTCTGGGGGGTGTCCGTGACCCAGTACTGGGCGATCAGGAACACCATCAGAACGATGTAGAACTTGTCGGCCAACTGGGAGAAGATCTGGCCCAGCCAGAGCTTGCGGAACTCCGGCAGCGCCAGCACCGCCTGCAATCCATCGGTCCTGGAGCCGGCCGGCCCATTCGGTTCCGGCTTGGGAGGGGCGGTTGGCCTGGTGAATCCGCTCAAGGGTTCAGTCGTTCCGCAGCAATGATGACGCAGGGGGCGTGTCGGCCCGTGTGTCGGGGAGATAGCAGCCGCGCAGCAGGGCCAGGGCGCGGCCGCTGCGGCCCAGGTGCTCCCGGCTCCAGGCCTCCACCAACTGCAGGAGCCGCAGCCAGACCGCGGCGGGACCCATCAGCGTGCCGTCGCGGCATCTGGGCAGTCCCGGCCGAGGCAGGCGCTGCAGCAGGGCCAGCTCGGAGGCGGTGAGCACCAGCACGCAGCCGGCCACGGCCCCGATCAGCAGACCCTCGCTGGGCACCAGGCTGCAGCGCCACGCCCGGTTGCCCAACGGTGGCTCAAGGGGCGCGCCACTTCGGGGGCACCGCTGCAGGGGCAACCCGTAGCCCCCCAGGGCCAGCAAATGCACACTGCCCTGCACCGCCACCGCCAGGGCCTCCAGCCGGTCGAGACCCTGGGTGACCTGCAGCTCCAGCCGCCCCAGCTGGGCCAGCAGGTCGTCGAGCATGCCGTCCACCCCATCGCCGCTGGGCACCAGCTGCAGGCAGAGTTCGGCCAGGGCCTGGGCGGCGGCCAGGGTCTCCAGCCGCTGGGCCAGATTGCTGAAATTGCGCACCACCCGCAGCTGCCGGACCCGACGGAGGCCGCCACCGCCGCTCACCTGCAGCTGCAGCAGGGAGAGCGGCACCGCCGCCGCCAGGCTGCTGCGGAGCCGGCGGGCCCCCGGCACGGCCAGCCGGGTGAGCCCTTCCGCATCGCTGAGCAGCGTCAGCAGGCGGTCGTTCTCCCCCAGGGGGCCGCACTTGAGCGACAGCCCCTCCAGCCAGAGCGAGGCCGTCACGCCGAGGCTCCGCGCATCGCCTCGATCAGCGCCAGCCCGCGGCTCGTGCCGAGACGACCAGCGCCGGCCCCCACCAGATCGAGGGCGTGCGGCAGTGTGGCGATGCCCCCCGAAGCCTGGATGGACGCCCTCCCCCGGGCCAGCTCCCGCAACTGCGTCACCTGCTCCACGGTGACCGGCGGTCCGAAGCCGCTGCCCGTCTTGAGAACGGAGGCCCCCGTGTCGATGGCGACCTCCACGAGCAGCTCCAGGGCCGCCGGCTCAAGGCGCCCCACCTCCAGGATCACCTTCACGGGCAGGCCCAGCCCCACGATCAGGCCCAGGTCCTCGTAGACGGCCCCCCCGTCGCCGTCGGCCAGGGCACCGAAATCGGGCACGACGTCGAGTTCGTCGGCACCGGCGGCGGCCGCGGCCTCGGCCTCGGCCCGCTTGATCTCCCGGGGAACCGCGCCGAAGGGGAAGGCCACCACGCCCACGAGCTTCACCGGGCCCGGCGGGCCAAGGCGCTCCCGTCCGACGGCCAGCCAGCGTGAGGAGAGGCACAATCCGGCAAAGCCGAAATGGCGCGCCTGATCACAGCTGCGTTCCACCGCCTCACGGCCCTGGTGGGGATCCAGCAGGGCCTGCTCGATCAGGGGTGCCAGATCCGGCAGCGGGCCGTTGGAGCGGGAAGCGCGGGGCACGGCAGGGGGGATTCCGGTGGCGATGGGTCAGGATTCCCGTGGTTGGATCACCCCGAAGCCACCATGGTTGCGCCGGTAGAGCACCTGAATCCCGCCGGTCTTCTCGTCACGGAACACGTAGAAATCGTGATCGATCAACTCAAGCTGGTGCAGGGCCTGCTCCAGCGACATGGCCGGCATGGCGAAGTACTTGCGCCGTACTCCGGGCTCGGGCAGGGCCGGTTCGCGCCCAGCCAGCAGATCGCCCCCGGCGGGGAGATCGGCCTCGGCCGACATGGCGTCCCCGGCGCCGTCCGGGGCGGCGCCATGGTGGTCGTTCAGGCGATCCTTGTAGCGGCGCAGCTGGCGGCTCAGCTTGCCCGCCACCATGTCAATGCTGGCGTAGAGATTCTCGCTGCGTTCCTGGGCACGGATCACCAGGCCGTTGGCGAACACGGTCACTTCGGCGGTCTGCTGGGGAACGCGGGGGTTGCGAGCCACCGAGAGGTGCACATCGGCTTCCTTGACCAACCCCTCGAAATGATTGATGGCCCGGCTGATCTTTTCTTCGGTGTAATCCCGGATGGCCGGTGTGACATCCAGATTGCGGCCCTGAATCAGCAGTTTCATCGAATCGCTCCTGTGGCGTTCGTTCTGACTCAACTGTAGGAAGCGACCACCACGTGAATCCGGCGCTCGACGCAATCCGTTTTGAACCCCCTGAGCCCGTCCCGTTCGAGCGGTGCTGGGGCTGGCAGCGCACCCTGCAGGAACGCCTGTTGCGGAATCCAGCCGGACCCGATTCCCTGCTGCTGCTGGAGCACGAACCCTGCTACACCCTCGGCCGGGGAGCCAGCGAGGCATTCCTCCGCTTCGATCCGGCCGCCCCCCCCGCCCCCCTGTTCCGCATCGACCGGGGCGGGGAGGTCACCCATCATCGCCCCGGTCAGCTGGTGATCTATCCGGTGCTCGACCTGCGGCGCCACGGCGGCGATCTCCACCTCTACCTCCGTCAGCTGGAGGGGGTGGTGCTCGATCTGCTGGCGGCGCTGGAGCTGCCCGGCGAGCGGATTGAGGGCCTCACCGGGGTCTGGCTGGAGGGGCGCAAGCTCGCCGCCATCGGCGTCGGCGCCCGGCGCTGGATCAGTCAGCATGGCCTGGCCCTCAACGTGAGCTGCGACCTGGACGGGTTCGCGGCGATCGTGCCCTGCGGGCTCGCGGACCACGGGGTCGGGCGGCTGAGTGACTGGCGTCCCGATCTCACCACGGAGCGGATCCGGCCTCTGCTGCTGGAGTGCTTCTCCGGGCGGTTCGGATGCACGCTCCGCCCCCCGCAGCCGGCAGAACGGCTCTGGGAGTGATAAGCCTGGGCGGCAAGCGCGGATCAACGGGGATGGGCGGCAGAGCGGACATCGTCTGGCAGGCGGACCGGCGGGACCGACAGGCGCTGGGCCGGAGCAGCGACTGGAGCGCCCTGGAGGGGGTGGAGCAGCTCTGGCCGGAACTGGCCCGCCGCCACGGCGAGGCGATCGCCCTCGACGCTCCCCATGCCACGCCACCCGAGCAGGTCAGTTACGCCGAGCTGGACCGCCGCATCCTCCGCGCCGCCGCGGCCTTCAGGGCCCTCGGGGTGCAGGACGGAGACGTGGTGGCCCTGTTCGCAGAAAACGGCCCCCGCTGGCTGGTGGCCGACCAGGGCATCATGCGCTCCGGGGCGGCCGATGCGGTCCGGGGCGGAACCGCTCCGGTGGAGGAGCTGCGGTACATCCTCGCGGATTCCGGCGCCATCGGCCTGGTGGTGGAGTCGGCCCAGCTGCTCGAGAGCCTGGAGCTTCCCGACGACCAGCGGGATCGGCTGCTCTTCGTGCTGCTCCTGCAGGAGGGAGGCCTGCCGGAGGGGGGCACGGCCGGTGGTTCCGGGCGTCGGCTCGACTGGAGCGGCTTCGAGGAGCTCGGGGCCGGGGCTCCACCCCCTCCGGCCCCGACGGCGGGCCGTGACCGCCTCGCCACCCTGCTGTACACCTCCGGCACCACGGGCCGTCCCAAGGGGGTGCCGCTGAGCCAGGCCAACCTGTTGCACCAGCTGGGAACCCTGGGGGTCGCGGTCTCCCCCCGTCCGGGGGACCGGGTGCTGAGCGTGCTGCCGATCTGGCACGCCTACGAGCGCACGGCCGAATACATGCTGCTGGCCGCCGGCTGTCAGCAGAGCTACACCACCCTGCGGCATCTGCGGGCGGACCTGCAGCGGGTGAGGCCGCAGTATCTCGTCAGCGTTCCCCGGCTGTGGGAGGCGATCCTGGCCGGCTTCGAGGAGGCGCTGGCGGCGATGCCGGCTCCCCGCCGGCGTCTGATCGAGCGGGCCCTGGCCGTGAGCCGCCTCCATTGCCGACTGGGGCGCCGCGCCCGCAATCTCACCCTGGTGGCGGAACCGGCCTCCCGGCGCCTGGTGGCCGCCACCGGCTGGCTGGCCAGCTGGCCCCTGCATGGACTGGCCGGCACCCTGCTCTGGCCCAAGGTGCGGCGGCAACTGGCGGGGGGCTGCCTGCGCACGGCGATCAGCGGTGGCGGCGCCCTGGCGCTGCATGTCGACGGGTTCTTCGAAGCGATCGGCATCGAGTTGCTGGTGGGCTACGGCCTCACCGAGACCAGCCCGGTGCTGGCCTGCCGCCGGCCCTGGCGCAACCGTCGCGGCAGCGCCGGCCAGCCGCTGCCCGAAACGTCCCTGCGGATCGTGGATCCCGACAACGGCCAGCCCCTTGGCTGGGGGGAGAGGGGCCGGGTGCTGGCCCGGGGGCCCCAGGTGATGGCCGGCTACCACCGGCGCCCCGAGGCCACCGCGGCGGTGCTGGACGCCGAAGGCTGGTTCGACACCGGGGACCTGGGCCACCTCCTGTGCGACGGCACCCTGGTACTGACTGGACGGGCCAAGGACACGATCGTGCTCAGCAGCGGGGAGAACATCGAACCGGGCCCGCTTGAAGACGCCCTGGTCGCCCATCCCCTGGTGGAGCAGGTGATGCTGGTGGGCCAGGATCGCCGGCAGCTGGGTGCCCTGGTGGTGCCGCGGGCCGAACCCCTGGCGGCCTTCGCCCGGGCCCAGGACCTGGCCGGGCCCGGCACCGATGCGGCGGGCGCCGAACCGGCCCTGCTGCGGGCGCTGCGGGGGGAGTTCAACCGCCTGCTGGCCCTGCGGCCCGGTTCCCGACCCGATGAGCGGCTGGCGGGGGTGGCCCTGGTGGAGCCCTTCTCGATCGAGAACGGCCTGCTCACCCAGACACTCAAGCAGCGCCGCGATCGCATCAGCGAGCGGGACCGGGCGGCGATTGAGCGCCTCTACGCCCCCTGAGCCAGGCCCCGGATCCGGCCGTGCACCCGGTTCGGTTGACCGGCGGACAGCGGCCTGACAGCCTGAACGCTGCCACCCCCCTCCCATGTCCGAAGGCCCCACGCTGACCATCAAACGCACGATCACCGTGCGGGCGGTGGTCACCCCCCGCTGGAAGGAGGATGCCGAGCGGGAACTGAGCGCCGCCGTGAGCGCCAGCGATCAGCAGCTGGCCCAGCTCGAGCAGGAAGGGCAGCAGCTGGTGGATGAGATCCGGCGCCAGAGCCTGAATCCGCTCGATCCCCGCGTCCAGGAGCAGGTGGGGTCGGTGCAGCAGCAGGTGGCGGCCAAACGGGCCGAGCTCGAGGAGCAGAAACGCACCCTGATCGAACAGCAGCGCCAGGTGAGGGAGCTGACCTTCGAGCAGATCGTGGATCAAGGCCAGATCGAGGGGGCCTGCAAGGTCAAGGTCGGCGACAACCTCGTCGAGAAGCTCCAGGTGGCTGTCCTGGTGCGCGATGGGGTGATCGAGGCGATCGAGGGGGGCGGCTGATCCAGCCCGTCCTGGGCGGACGTAAAATCCCTCCGCAGCCCGCATCGGGAACCGGACCTTGGCGACCCACGACATCTTCATGCCCGCCCTGAGCTCCACCATGACGGAGGGAAAGATCGTGGAGTGGCTGAAGCAGCCCGGCGATCGGGTCGCCCGCGGCGAGTCGGTCCTGGTGGTGGAGTCCGACAAGGCGGACATGGACGTGGAGGCGTTCCAGGAGGGGTTCCTGGCCTCGGTTCTGTTACCGGCCGGCTCCACCGCACCGGTGGGAGAAACGATCGGCCTGATCGTCGAGACCGAAGCGGAGATCGCCGCGGTTCAGGCCAGCGCCCCCAGCACCCCCGAGCCGGCGGCTCCGACGACCCCACCGACGGCGGCGGCTGGGATGGCCGGCGCGGTTGATGGT
>CAYGQY010000059.1:0-8265 GCA_964352195.1 uncultured bacterium | reverse complement strand
ACTGACGGTGCTTGACGGCTGCGGACATCTGCCGATGCTCGAAGCCCCCCGCCCCCTGGCGGCCCTGATCGATCGGTGGCTGGAGCAGCTTGTGGCCCGGGGCGGGGGGACACCCGGGGCAGGATGACTCAGAGCCGGGCCAGGCCCTGCTCCTGCAGCTCGGCCAGCTGGGCGTAGAGGCCGCCGGAGAGCCGCAGTTCCCCATGGGTGCCCTGCTCGATCAGCCGGCCCCGCCGCAGCACCAGGATCCGGTCAGCGGCCTCCACGGTGGCGAGGCGGTGGGCGATCACGATGGCCGTGCGGGCCCGCAGCAGCCGGTCGAGGTCACGCTGCAGCGTGGCTTCGGTGGAGGGATCCAGGAAGGCGGTGGCCTCATCCATCACCAGCACCGAGGGATTGCGGATCGCGACGCGGGCCACCGCCAGCAGCTGCCGCTCTCCGGAGGAAAGGTTGCCGCCCCGCTCCCGCAGTTCGGTGTCGAGGCCGTCGGGCAGGCGACTCAGCAGGGGCTCCAGGCCCAGCTCACGGCAGAGCCGCTCCAGCTCGGCCGGCTCGATCGCCGCATCGAGCCGCAGGTTGTCGGCCACGTTGCCGCTGAACAGGAAGGTGTCCTGCAGAACCACCCCGAGCCTCTGGCGCAGGGTGAGGCTGGGCAGCTCCCGGATGTCGACACCATCGAGCAGGATCCGGCCCTGCTGCGGCTCGTAGAGGCGGCAGAGCAGCCGGATCACGGTGGTCTTGCCGGAGCCGGTGGGGCCTACCAGGGCGACGTGCTCGCCCGGGCGGATCCGGAAGCTCAGGTCCGTGAGGATCGGGTCATCGGGCCGGTAGGCGAAGCTGACGTTCTCGAAGATCACCTCTCCGGCGCTGGCGCGCTGCTCTCCCGAGAGCAGGGCCGCCCGGCTGCGCCGGGAGGGTTCCAGATCCTGGATCTCGATCGGCTGCTCCAGCAGCTCGCCGATCCGCTCGAGGGCGGTGAGGCCCCCCTGGATCTGGGTGAAGCGTTCCGCCAACTGGCGCAGGGGATCGAACAGGCGCTGGGAGAAGAGGATGAAGGTGGTGAGGGTACCCAGCCCCATCGAGCCGCTGGTGACCATCCAGCCCCCGAGGGCCAGCACCACAGCCACGGCGGTGAGCGACACCCACTCCAGGAAGGCGGAAATGGCGCTGTCGAAGAAGATCGTCCCCCCCACGGCCTGGCGGTAGGCGTTGGTGGTGACGGCGAAGCGATCGCTGTTGGTCCGCTCGCGGCGGAACATCTGGACCACCTCGAGGCCCTGCAGGTTCTCCTGCAGATCGGCATTGAGCTGGCTGAGTTCCTCGCGCACCCGGTAGTTGGAGCGGCGGAACCGGCCCTGCAGCCAGAGGATCACCAGGGTCACCGGCACCTGGCTGACCAGCAGCAGGGCGCCGAGGCGGGGCTCGATGCTGACCATCGTGACACCGATCACCAGCAGGGTGACCAGATCGGCGATCACCCCGACGGCCCCGCTGCCGAACACCTCGGCGAGGGCATCGACATCACTGGTGAGTCGGGTGAGCAGCTTGCCGACCGGGGTGCGGTCATGGAAGCGGAGGGAGAGCTCCAGCGCATGGCGGAACAGATCGGCCCGGATGCTGGCGGTGAGCCGCTGCCCGACCGCCTGGACGCTGTAGCTCTGGGCCCCCTGCAAGGCCAGCCGCACCAGGACCGCCCCGAACAGCAGCAGCACCAGGGTGCGCATCGCGGCGGACACACTCAGGCCACTCAGCCAGGAGACGGTGGGCTCCCCCCGCAGGACGGAGATGGCCTGGCCCACCAGCAGGGGCTGGATGGCACCAGCCAGGGCCACCGGCACCAGCAGCACCAGCACCAGCGTCAGGCGGCGCCGGTCCCGGCGGAGATAGGGCAGCAGACGCAGCAGGCGCTGGCGGTCAAGGGCGGCCATCAGTGCAGGGGGGCGGCCGGGGTGAGCAGCCGGGAGGCCGGATCGGCGGCCGCGATGCGATCGACGATGGCCTGCAGGGCGCCCCCATCAAGACGCAGGGCGAGGGGATGGCCCACCAGGCGAGCGGTGCTGTGGAAGAGATCCTCGATCGCCACCAGGCCGTTCTCCCGGAGAGTGCGGCCAGTGGCCACCAGGTCCACGATCGCCTCCGACATGCCGGTGATCGGGCCGAGCTCCACCGACCCGGTGAGGTGGATCAGGTCCACCGGCAGGTCCAGCGCGTCGAAGAAGGTTTCGGCGCAGCGCACGAATTTGCTGGCTACCCGGCAATGGGCGGGCAGGTCGGCGACCCGGCGGTAGCCGCTGTCGCTCCGGACGGCCACGGCCATGCGGCAGCCTCCGAAGCCGAGGTCGAGCAGGGGGGCCACCGGCAGCTGGTGTTCGCGCAGCACGTCGTCCCCCACCACACCCAGCTGGGCCTGGCCGTAGGCCACGTACACCGGCACATCGGCGTTGCGCACCAGCAGGGCCCGGGCGGTGCCACAGGGGCTGGGGACCATCAACTGGCGGTTGTCGGGGTCGAGCAGGGCACGGAAATCAAGACCGGCGGCGGCGAAGCGCCGCACCGAATCCTTGAGCAGTGCTCCCTTGGCCAGCGCGACGGTGATCATGGGCGTACACCGCAACGTGGACTGTACCGATGGGAGTGTCGAGGAGCGAGACCGGCCAGCGGGCACCGGCGCGGCAGGTGGACCTGATTCCGGTGCTCCGCGACAATTACATCTTCGTGCTCTCCGACGGAGCGGAGGCGGTGGTGGTGGATCCGGCGGTCGCCGATCCGGTGATCGACTGGCTGGAGCAGCGGGGACTGGAACTGGTGGCGGTGCTCCAGACCCATCACCACAGCGACCACATCGGCGGCACTCCCGCCCTGCTGCGCCGCTGGCCCGCTGCGGCCGTGATCGCCGCCGCCGCCGACCGTGACCGCATCCCGTTCCAGACCCAACCGGTGGCGGGGGGCGATCGCCTCACCCTGCTGGGCCGCTCGGTGGAGGTGATCGCCGTGCCGGGCCACACCCGCACCCATCTGGCCTTTCATCTGCCGGCCACCGGGGAGGCTGGGGCGGAGCTGTTCTGCGGCGACACCCTCTTCGCCGGCGGCTGCGGGCGCCTGTTCGAGGGCACCCCCGCCCAGATGCACCAGTCGCTGCAGCGGTTCGCGGCCCTGCCGGAGGAGACCCGGGTCTGGTGCGCCCACGAGTACACCCTGGCCAACCTGCGCTGGGCGGCGGCGAGCGGGGCGGTCTCCGGGATGGGGACGGCCATCCGCGAGCGCCTGTTCGCCGTGGAGGCGCTCAGGCGCTCAGGCCGCCCCACGATCCCCAGCACGATCGCGCTGGAGAAGGCCACCAACCTGTTTCTGGCCGCCCCCGACGCCGGCCGGCTCGCCCTGCTGCGCCGCAGCAAGGACCAGTGGTCATGACCCCCCACACCCGCCCCAGGCACCGGTATCCGTCCGCAGGGGGCGCAGGGCCTGGCGGGACGGGAAGAGGATCGGCTGCTCCCCCGGGCGGATCCGCAGGCGACAGCGCAGACCGATCCCATGGTCCTGCTCCAGGGGCAGGCGCAGCCGCAGGGGGGGCAGTGGGGCGGCCTCGCCCCCCAGCCGCACCCGATAGAGCCATTCCCGACCGAGAAATTCCCGGGCCGTCACCGTGGCGGACCCCGAGGGATCGGGCACGAGTTCGAGGGCGTCCTGGCCCACCAGCACCTCCAGGGGGCTCTCCTGCCAGGGGGCGTCGGGGGGAGAAGGGTCCTCGTGGCCGGCCGGCCGCGCCCGCTCAACCCGCTGACCCCCCGGGGCCCGCAGAGCATCGGCGCGCTCCCGCCTGCCGCGGGCGGGGAGGATGCAGCCGCCCGAGCGGCTGGCCGGCAGCAGGTTGGCCTGCAGCACGAACCGACCGACGAAAGCGCTCGCCGGGGTGGTGACCAGATCGCGGGGGCTGGCGCACTGGTGCAGCCGGCCAGCCTGCAGCACGCCGACGCGATCGCAGATCGCCAGGGCTTCCTCCGGGTCGTGGGTGACGATCAGCCCGCTGGCGCCGCAGCGGCTGAGCACGTCCGGCAGTTCAGCGCGCAGGCGCTGACGTACCTCCACATCCAGGTTGGAGAAGGGCTCATCGAGCAGGAGCAGGGATGGCCCGGGCGCCAGGGCCCGGGCCAGGGCCAGGCGCTGACGCTGGCCGCCGGAGAGCTCATGGGGATAGCGCCGCTCCAGCCCGGCGAGGCCGAGCAGATCCAGGAGCCAGGCGGCCCGGCGGCGGTCCTGGCGGGGCCGCAGTCCGAAGCCGACGTTGCCCCAGGCATCCAGATGCGGGAACAGGGCGTAGTCCTGGAACAACATGCCGACGCCCCGGCGCTCAGGGGGTTGCCAGCCGTGGGGACCGGCCACCTCGCGCCCGTCGATCAGCACCCGGCCCCGCTCGGGGCGCTCGAAGCCGGCGATCAGCCGCAGCAGGGTCGTCTTACCGCAGCCGGACGGTCCGAGCAGACCCACCAGATCCCCCTCACCCAGGGTGAGGTCGACCCCCTGCAGGGTCCAGTCCCGTCCAGCTCCGCCATAGCGGTGCCAGACCCCCTCCAGCCGGGCCCGCTCCAGGGGGGCGTGCCCGCCCAACCGCTGCAGGACCCCTGCCGCGGGCGCCGGCGGCCCCGTGACCGGGGGGCGATCCGAAGCGTCCAGCGAGGGGTGCGAAGGGGGTCTGACGATGGAGGGGGACCGTAAGCTCAGCCCACCATCCTGCCCCGCCATGGCCAGCGCGAGCACCGCCGAGGCGATCACCACCGCCGCCGCTCCGGCACCGGTGGGTCCCTACAACCAGGCGGTGCGCGCCGGCGGGCTGTTGTTCTGCTCCGGACAGATCGCCCTGGACCCCAGCACCGGTGAGCTGGTGGGAAGGGGGGACGTGGAGGCGGAAACCGTGCAGGTGCTGGCCAATCTGTGCGCGGTGCTGGCAGCGGCGGGGTGCTCCCCCCAGCAGGTGGTGCGCACCACGGTGTTCCTCACCGACCTCGCCGATTTCGCCCTGGTGAACGCGCTCTACGCCGGGACCTTCGGCGCCGGGGTGTCCCCGGCCCGGGCCTGCGTGCAGGTGGCGGCCCTGCCGAAGGGAGCCCGGGTGGAAATCGACTGCATCGCCGTCAGCGACTGACGCCCCCAGGACATGGTGGTGGGTCCCGCGGCACCCACCACCATGTCCGGTAATGAAGGTGACAGTCACCAGCTGGCACAGGCTCCAGGATGGAATGGTGCATGCGTACGCTCGATGGCGTTCTCCTCCCTACATCCGGCTTCCGCCGCCCAGCGCGCCGGGTCCCAGCGTCTCTACCGGCTGGTGGATCAGCAATGCTCGCCGCACCCGGTGCTCGATGACCACTTCGATTCGATGGAAGCCGCCTGGGAGGCGGCCCTTGCCTGGTGGAAGGAACAGACCCGAAGCGGGGAAGAGCCGATCGGCATCGGTGTGGAGGTGAGCACCGCCCACGGTGACTGGCGCACCCTGCGCTATCCCGGCGGCTGGCCCGGCTGTGTGGGCTGAGGCCCACGTCCCCCGACAGGTAAAGTGCGGCCAACGGGGCGTGGCGCAGCTTGGTAGCGCGGGTGCTTTGGGAGCACTAGGTCGCAGGTTCGAATCCTGTCGCCCCGATTGACTAAAATCTCTTCCAGCACAGGGCTTTCCAACCTTGAGACGGGGCCTGAGACACTCCATCCGAATCAGGCCCGTGTGAGATCTGTGTGAAACAGCCCCCAGGGGACGGCCTTCCCAGCTTCTGGGCCAGCTGCGTGGGGCACCACCACCGGTAGGGTCTACCAGGGTTCGCCCCCACGTGTATGGTGTGAGTTGAGCAGAGCGGATGCCTCCGGGGATCTTCTTGCGGCTGTCCCTCGCCATTAGTCCATCAGAGACGCGGGGTGGTAACCAAAAGCCCATGGCGGTGCAGCCAGCGGGGGCTCCTGACTGATGGCAGGTAATAGCGAAGCACCCGTCACCTGATCGAGGAACCAGCGGAAAACAGAGATCTGACCCTTCAAAAGGGAGTTCTCATCTTTCCGCAAAGGCCCGATTCGCAGCCTGGAACAGCTGCCAGGGGAGAGAAGATCCGACCGGAGGCATAGGCGGGCGGGGGAGCAAGGACTCCCGGTCAGCTGCTGAACCCAAAAGGTTCAATGTCCACGACTACTAAATGGGCCACAACGGCTGAAACTTGTGCCCTACTGCGGATTGGGCGAAGTTCGTTGTTGGGGATGCGCGATCGCGGCGAATTGATCGTCGGCCTCCACTACTTCAAGCCAGCGCTTAACCGCATCCGCTGGAATCCTGAAGCGGTTCTCTCCACCCTGATCGAGCGGACCCCGGCCAAAGGGATGCCGCTCTCATCGAAGGTTGAGCGCGCCGCCGAGACTTACGACCTGGCGAGGGTCGAAAAGTGAGGTACTCCCACCAGACCCAGCCAAGGCAACCAGGGGGAAACAAAACTGAAACCTCCGCCGATTTCAACGGTGCACTCGGTGCCCTCTTCGACGAGGAGGAGGCCCGAAGGATGCTCGACGCCCTCGGGCTCGATCCCCAGGCGGTGCACTACCGGGGGATCCACTGGGACAAGACCCTCCTCCCCGGGGGCAAACGAGCCTGCCACGTCCACCCGGATCCTCAGCCGCGTGGCGCACAGTTGGGGCAGCTGCAGCAGGGGGGCTACCGCCTGTACCTGCTGCCCAACGGCGGTCCCGAAGATACGGATGTCACCGCCTGCCCGGTCGTCTTCGCCGAGTGGGACAAGCTCAGCCACCGGGAGATCGAGCAGGGTCTGGCGGGCTTTCGCGCCTCCGGCCTGCCGCTCTGGACGTTGAAGCTGGAGACCTGGGCAGAGGGCAGCATCCACATCCACTGGCGGCTTGCCACACCGGCTGAGCCCCTCCGCTGGCGTGCGCTGGTGAAGCGGCTGGTGAAGGTCCTCGAATCGGATCGGAGCTGCTGCAATCCATCGCGGCTGATGCGGCTGGCCGGCTCGGCCTACCTGGTGAAGACCGACATGGCCGCAGAGTCTGGCGGTCGTTGGAGGGGCGGCGAGGTGATCGGCCAGGCCCGGATCCTGGAGGCCAACCCGCAGGCCAGTACCTCCATTGAGGAGCTGGAGCGGTGGGTGGCGGAAGAAGAGGCGCGCCGTCCTGATCTGGCCCCTGCACCCCCTGCTGCGCCGCTGCAGGCGGCCCCTGCTGCAGCTGGCAACGGTGACGCCCCGCCCAGGCTCATCGAGGAGCTGGAGCGCCTGATGGCGGCCTACCCAACCATCCGCGCCGACAACGACCAGTACGACGAAGCGGTGCAGCTGATCTGTGGCTTCATCGCTGACGTGGAGGCCGCTGGCCACAGCAGGGCCACGGCGCTGGCCATCGCCAGCCGCTACCACCCTGAGGCTGCCGACACGTTTGAGGCATTCCAGCAAACAGTGATCCGCGCCATGCCGGGCAGCTTCATCAAGCGATGCAAAGACGCAGGCGTTGACGTGTGCCGCCGTGATCTGCAACGCACCGTTCAGCAGCCACCGCCTGGGGCCCAAGAGCTCACCAGCAACGATGCTGCGTCAGGGAGCGCCTGGGGGCCTTCAGAAGGGCAGCAGTGGGCAAAGGATGACCCTCAGGAGCAGGAAGACGCTGCAGCAGATGATGCGGCACGGCTGGCTGAAATCCAGAGCTTCAAAGATGCTGAATCCTGCTCCGCTCTGGTGACGCCCCACCTGCTGTTCCCTCCCGGCCTGGCCGACAAGATCAGCCAGTACGCATCTGAGCAGCAGCTGGCGGTGAAAGGTTTCTACCTGCCGATTCAGTGCGCCGTGGCTTCCGTTATCGGCAACAGGGTGGTGGCGGTGCCAGAGCTGGGATGCGAACTGAAGGGGATTGGCGTTCTGTGGGGAATGAACGTGGCCCCGGTCAGTGGCGGCAAGTCACCCACATCCAAGCCAACGGTGGAAAGCGCCCTCCTGCCATGGCACATCGAGGAACGCGAGAAGAACGCCGAGGCCATGCGGGAATGGAAGCGAGGCCACGAGAAGGCAAAGGCAACCGCCGGTCAGATCGCCAAGGACACCATCGTTGGTGGTGGTGATGATGACCCGCTTGGCACCTACCTGGCCGACAACCCACAGCCAGAACGGCGCCACATCCTGTCCACTGATTGCACCTTTGAGCGGCTCGAAATCATTGTCTCCAGCGGATCGACCCCTGGTGTCCCGTGTCAATCAGGTTGATGGGTGGCGTCAATCTGGTTGACCGGTAGAA
>CAYGQY010000058.1:0-8407 GCA_964352195.1 uncultured bacterium | reverse complement strand
ATGCTGAAGAATCCTGCGCGCCCGCCCCTCTGGATTGCCAGAGCGAAGGGGGGAAAGGGAGAAACAAATTTCTCCATTGTTACCCCCACCAAAGCCCAGTCCAGCACAGGAATATCAGGCAAAGGGGGGAATGGAGGAAGGGGGGAAGTGCCACTGGGATCACTTGCACACCCGGACAATCGGATGAGGAGTTACGGCAGCAAACCAGCCCTGGAGATCAAGCCAACCCGATCAAACCAGCAGCAAAAAAGGCAGCGCCTGCGAAACCCTGGATAATATCCAGAAAACAAAGTCTGAACAACACTCATCTTGAATCTCGATCCGACCTGCTATATTCTGTAGATGTGCAGACACCGCCTCACGCGACAAAGCACATCGATATCTCCTCATCACCTAAACCAAAACACACTCTAAAGCAACCCGAGCAGCACTCCAACACCTGAATCTCAACCGACATCCCAACTCTCGCAACTCAAGCGATACTGCAGCACTCATTCCCGCAATCAAGTCCAAGAATTTTGACCAGTTAAGAGGGCTGGCCAGAATGGACGCATCCTCCTGAAGATCAACCAGCGGACGCGAGGAATCACGCCTGCTAGTTACATAGCATCTACACAGACGGGAAAGGCTCGATTCCCAAGGGCCCCATGCTCTAGCACGGCATGGCCCACAACGCACGCTAGCGATGGCACAATAGTCATGCTCAACAGGTCAGACTAATCCAGCAGACTCTATTATTTAATAATAGAATAGCTATTAAGGTAAATAATAGAATAGTTACTGTAATGCTTAACGTGCTAGCTAATGTGCAAACCAGGAATAAGCCCTATTATGATATCTAGCAATAAATATAGTAAGAGCTGAAGAAAGAAGATGAGCAACGGACTTAATAAAGATCCACGGTGCTCTCAGGGCCAGCTAACTCCATCGAGCAACCGCATCTATTCCCCCTCGCATTCAACAGCCATGTACACATCCCCCACCCCCACCAAAGCTGCTGCCCGTGAATACTCAGCCGTCATGGACGTTCTTCAGCACATCAGCCTTCCCCCCGGCCATCTTGAGGAACTAAGATATCACTGGAAGAGCTATACACCAGAGGCCTTCTCCCTGCTCCGTCACCTGGTACTCGAACTGCGGCATGGGGTCCGACCCAAGTACCTCGTCACCTGGCACTGGTCCCCTCAGCAACGTGATTACGCCAGCGTGACACGTGAGGCAAGACACTTCAAGAACGTCATGCTTAAGCGTGTGTGGGGCTACAACCGCATCCAACACGCCAGGGTGACTCAGGCACCGCCGATGTACTTCTGCCATGAGCGCAGCGCTGATGCCGGCCGCTTTCACACTCACCTGCTGATCCCGCAACCACCTTCGCAGTACGACAGCGTTCTCGATCTGAGCCGTGAACTCAACGGTCACTTCCGCACGACCATTCGTGCCCTGGATCGTGACCGCACAATCGATGTCAAGCCGATTGAAGAGCCGGTGGGGGTGATGAGCTACATCGTCAAGCAGTCCTCCAGCTGCTACTGCCCGCTGGACTACGAGTTGTCAGTCATTCTTCAGCAGGGTTTCCAAGGGCCTCGGCTTAGTTGAGATGGAGGTCTGATCGTCAGGTCGAATGGGCTCGTGTGACAACTTCTTGGGGACGAGTGTGTGGCGAACGGTCATATACGAAGAGGTGTACATGCATACCTACAGCGATGGCTGCGAGGCTGAAACCAGTCTGGTGGGGTTCCCCCCCCGGGCTCAACCAGGTGGAGCGCTGGTTCGGGATCATGACCCAGCGGGCAATCCGACGGGGCAGCTTCTCGAGCGTCAAAGAACTGATCGCCAAGATCGAGCAGTTCGTGGCGGCCTACAACAAGGCCTTAGGCCCGTTCAACTGGACCACTACGGCGGACACAATTCTGGAGAAGTTCCAGCGACCTTGCTCGCAAATCTCAGGAACGGCACACGAGCAAGCAAGGCTGGAGATCACTTGCCGACGCGTATGTTGCGAATGGAATCCATTAGTCCGAGCAAGTTGAGCAACCACACCACCACTGCCACAACTACGACAATGTTTAGGATGCGCTTGATCTTGGAATCCATTGGTATGTAGTTGTTGACGAGCCACAGCAAGACTCCTAAAATAATCAGCGTGATCACGAGCGAAATTAGTGACATTGGCTATTCTCCTTGTTGATCGATTCGAATTTTTAAGTAGTGCGTAAGCAGGCTTATTGCAAAAGCTTCTTCAGGGTTGTATGGAGAGTCCACCGCAACGGCCTCCTTTAATCTAGGCGTTTTTGAGAACATTCGGCTTGCTGAGAGCAAAATATGTCATGCGCTTTGTAAGTGCTTACAAAGCGCCGAGCGCATGAGCTGCGAAAGTGGGGCAGATCTGCTCTTGGAGATGGCTGGGAAATGGTCTTGGCAGCTCCTGGCGGTCAACCTGGTCACAAGATTCGTGAATTCTGGGACCAGGCTGTTCGATGATGCAATTCACGCTGCGGCTGAGGCCTGGCTACGGGTCCGGGACGAGCAGGCCTCACGCAAGAGCTGGGAGGGCCTGACATGAAAGCGCTGTTGAAGATCAACGCTGAACAAGCGCTGGGTTCAGTAATCACACTCGGAAGAAATACTCTCTACAGTCTTCCCAGAAAAAGTATTCTGCAGCGGGTGTCATTAACCACCGCCGCAGAACTCACTTTCCTCAAGGACCCAGGAAGGTACCTATGCTGGAGGAAACGGAAATCCATCAAGTGCTGGCCTAGGGTATCGCCTTCCAGACCGGAAAGCACAAGCCGACCTAAGACTTTGTGCCCAGTAATGTGGTCTACGGCGAGGCCGATCACCCAGCCCGCGGCGACAAGAGCTGGGTCGTAGAGGCTGCGGATGATGCCGGGCATTGTGAGGTTACCCCGCGAATCCTGGCTCAGCCCATCCCGGCCTTGTCCTTGACGTCTTCTACAGCATTCCGGCCTTTTGCCTCAGCCTGCTTCGCCTTGCCTGCGAGGCGATCTCCCTTGTTGCCAGTGACCTTGCCAATCGATTCCTGGGTCTTGCCCTCGATGTCCTTGGTGACCGCCTTAGCGCGGCCGCCAAAGAGGGCCAGGGGTGCGGGGGAGGAACTAAGGGTAAAGGCTCCTGAGGCCTGAGCGGGAGCGCTCAAGGCCGGCGTGGCGATCAACACCAGCAGGCTGAAGGCAAGGCCAAGGCAAGTGGCGGCCAGCTGGCGTAGAAAACGAAGTTGGTGATTCATGGTGACGATGGCGAGGGTGGAAAGAGGTTGATCGCAAGTAAACGATGAACTGTGGCAACCAATGCTGCATCCCCAGGGTTGTTCAATAGTCAGTAACCACTCATTACTGAACTCCAATCATCTGATCTGAGCAGACCATCATGATTGACACAGCTATTCACATCGCGCTGCGCCGGCCGGTGAGGAAAGAGACCACGGCAAGCATGAGAAACACAAGAAACAGGATCTGAGCGATGCTCGCAGCTGATCCGGCTATACCACTGAAGCCCAGGACGGCAGCGACGATCGCAATGACAAAAAAGGTTATGGCGTAGTTAAGCATGACGGGGCTCCTAAGGAGTGTTGATCAGCTGGGCGATCTCTTGTTGGCTCTTGCCGAGCTTCTTCTGCAGATGGCCAAGCAATTCCTATTCCTGGCCCTCGGTGTAGGCCAAGTCGTCATCGGTGAGATCGGTGAACGTCTGCCTGAGCATCCCTTTTAACTCATGCCATTCACCTTTGAACTGGAGCTTATTCATGATCAGGTCCGCAGGGGTCTGGGATCGATGCCAGAGCGTATGGACCGGCCGAATCGCTACCAGAGCAAATCCCTTCGCTTGTCACGCCATAGCTCCTCTCCTTTCACTATGGACTTGAAACTGGTGTTTGGCTGCAGCAGATATGCTTAATATCCATGGCACCACCAAGACTCAACGTTGTGAGCTGGCTCGGCCGTATTGCTCTGATCTTGTGAACTTCTGTTCTATGTCAGTAATTCCACTTGTTCGGTGCATCACCACTGTGTCCTGTCTACGTTTGAACTAGGAGCAGGTTACTGCTACGCCCCTGCTGCGTCACCTCGGTGACCGCAGATCTGCATACTGGACTTGCATGGGGGCGTGCTGCCAGTTGATTCTTCGAGAAGCAAGCTGATGCGAATCGCCCAGATTTCACCACTATTTGAAAGTGTACCGCCGCTGCGTTATGGCGGAACTGAGCGAGTTGTTCATTATCTCACTGAAGAATTCGTCAAACGTGGCCATGAAGTCGTGCTGTTTGCCAGCGGTGACTCCCTCACCAGCGCCAAGCTCTTCCCCTGTGTGCCGCGAGCCCTCAGGCCGGCCGGCTATCGGGGAGATCCACGGGTGCCCGAGGATCGCCAGCTTGATCAGGTGATCGGTCAGCTCGACCGCTTTGACATTCTCCATTTCCACACCGGCCATGGTCTCCACCCCGGCATCGCCCGCCTGCCGGTGGCGCAGCTCCACACCCTGCACGGGCCCCTGACGGGTCCGGAGATGGCCCAACTCCAAGGGGGTTTCGATCCGGTGCCCCTGGTGTCGATCTCGGAATCCCAGCGGGCGCCTCTCCCTGGGGCTCGCTGGCTCGGCACCATTCACCATGGTCTGCCCACAGATCTGTATCGCTTCCAGCCGTCACCCTCTGAGTACCTGGCATTTGTGGGGCGGATTTCACCCGAGAAGCGTCTTGACCGTGCCATCGCCATCGCCACCGCTCTGGGTCTGCCCCTAAAGGTGGCCGCCAAGATCGATGCCGTTGATCTGGATTATTTCCAGCTCACAATTGAACCTCTGTTGCGTGAAAATCCACTGGTGGAGTTCATCGGGGAGGTCGATGATGCCGGCAAGCAGGAGCTGCTCGGCAACGCCCTGGCACTGCTGTTCCCGATCGACTGGCCCGAACCCTTCGGCTTGGTGATGATCGAAGCCAACGCCTGCGGTACGCCCGTGATTGCCTGGCGCAACGGCTCCACCCCCGAGGTGATTCGGCCAGGCCTCAACGGCCTGCTGGTGGAAACGATCGAGGAGGCCGTGACGGCGGTGCGGGGAATCGAACGACTGGATCGCCGGCGGGTTCACCAGGAGTTCGAGCAGCGTTTCACCGTCGCCCGGCAGGCGGCCGACTACGAACGTCTTTTCCAACGCCAGATCGAGGCCCGTCGCAGCCCCTCCCCGGCCAGGCTCCTTGCAGCGTGTTCTCATGCCGCATGATCTGCTCCCCCCGTTCGTTCTCAAAGATGGGGAAACCTTTGCGATGCTCGATCGCCGGGGTGAAATCTGCCCCGAGACCCACCCAGATTCTGGCATCTTTCACCGCGGCGCTCGCCATGTGAGCCGCCTGGAACTCCTGCTCTGGAATCAGTCCCCGATCGTGCTGAGCTCCGCTGAGAGTGGGGAGATGGGGCTTCACGTGAGCCATCTCAGCAACGACATCGACGGGAGCGGTGCGCCCCCGCCCGGGTCCGTGCACCTGAAGCGCAGCACTGTTCTGACCCCCACGAGCTGTTTGCAGGCCCTCGATTTCACCAGTTACCTGAACGGTGCGGTGGTGCTGCCGTTGACGCTGCGCTCCGACGCCGATTTTCGCGACATCTTTGAGATCCGCGGACACCAGCGTTCGCGGCGCGGGCGCACGGTCCGCCAGCACACGCAGGACTTCCTGGAAGTGGCTTACGGCGGGCTCGACGGGGAGGATCGCCGCACGCTCCTGCGGGTGAGCGGACCGGTGGCAGAGGTGGGTGAGTCCCACATCACCCTGATGCTGCAACTGGAGCCTCGCTGCACCCGTCGCGTCCATCTCCTGCTTGATTTCCATCCCGCCGGCGATCGTGTTGCAGTTGAAGATGCCTTTGATGCTGCACTCGCGGCGACGAACCAGCGTTTGCGCGACAGCCAGCGCCAGGCGGCCTCCATCGCCACCGACAACCAGGCGTTCAACTGCTGGGTGGCCCGCTCCATGTCGGATGTGCATCTGCTCTCCAGCCAGCTCGAGCACGGCCTCTACCCATACGCCGGCGTTCCCTGGTTCAGCTGCCCCTTCGGCCGTGATGGGCTGATCACCGCCCGCCAGATGCTCCTGGTGGAACCGCGCCTGGCCCGCGGCGTACTCGGCTTCCTGGCTGATCAGCAAGCCAGCCACCTTGATCCGACGGTCGATGCCGAACCCGGAAAGATCCTGCATGAAGCCCGTCTGGGCGAAATGGCGGCCCTGGGGGAGGTGCCATTCGCCCGGTACTACGGCTCCGTGGATGCCACGCCTCTGTTCCTGATCCTGGCGGGCGACTATCTCCTCCGCAGCGATGACAAGTCCTTCCTTGACCACCTGCGGCCGGCGATGGACCAGGCTATGGCCTGGATCAGGGCCGCCGAAGCGCGTAGCCAGGACGGATTCCTGCGCTACCAGTGCGCCGCCCAGGGCGGCCTTCGCAACCAGGGTTGGAAGGATTCCGACGATGCCATCCACCACGCCGACGGTCGCCTGGCCGAGGGTTCGATCGCCCTTTGCGAGGTTCAGGCCTATGCCTACGGGGCCCGCCGCGCCATGGCGGGCATTGAGCATCGCTTCGGGCGTGCCGCCCAAGCCGAGCAGTTGCGCGAGGAAGCCAATGAGCTGCGCCGCCGCTTCCATACGGCCTTCTGGTGCGATGCCATCGGCACCTATGCCCTGGCGCTCGACGGCGATGGCACACCCTGTGCTGTGCGCACCTCCAACGCGGGCCACTGCCTCTGGACCGGCATCGCCAACCGCGACGCGGCGGCGTCAGTGGCCCGTCAGTTGCTTTCACCCAGCAGCTTCAACGGCTGGGGCGTGCGCACTCTCGATGAACGAGAAGCCCGTTACAACCCGATGAGCTACCACAACGGCTCGGTCTGGCCCCACGACAACGCCTTGATCGCCCTGGGCCTGGCCCGCTACGGCCACATGCCAGAGGCGATGCGAATCCTCACCGGCTTGTTCGACACGGCCCGGGCGCTGCCGCAGTACAGGCTGCCCGAGCTGTTCTGCGGATTCCCGCGTCGCGACGACGAAGACCCCACCCTCTACCCGGTGGCTTGCAGCCCCCAGGCCTGGGCCAGCGGGTCAGTGTTCGGTTTGCTGGAAGCGATCACCGGAATGGGCATCGGACGCAACGCCGAGACGGACCGGGTGGAGGTGCTGTTCCGAAAGCCGGTGCTCCCGAAGGGCATCAACCTGCTTGAAGTCAACGGGCTGCGGCTCGGCGAGGAGGAGATCGACCTGCAGCTGCATCGCAGCGAGCACGACACCGGTGTCTTGGTACGGCGACGAACGCCCGGTGTTGATGTGATGATAACCAAGTGATGAACAGGCTTAGGGAATATCTGAAAAACTCGCTAAAATCCATCCAGATCCAAGACGAAGACTGGAACAGATGGCCGCGCCCTCCAGTTGGGAGTTACGGACTACGAGCAGATCTACGCCAAAAAATGGACGCGTCGCCAGCGCTTTGTTTTGATGAGATGGAGGAGTCCACGGTTCCTTGGGAGGATTATCTTGCACTCATCCAGCCTGTGTATCACGAGTCGTCCAGCAAAGGAGGTCGTCCTCCCATTCCGTTCGATCTGATGCTGCGAATCCACGTGACGTGGACCCCGGAAACCGGTCCAGGGTGAATGAGAGTCTTCAGTCGGCCAGACTGGGCCGGGGACTCCACCATGAAACGCACCAGGCACACCGCGGAGCAGATCATCCGCAAGCTGAAAACCGCGGAGCAGCTGATTGCTCAGGGCAAGACCGTCGTCGAGGTCTGCCGTGTCATCGAGGTGACGCAGCCGACGTACCACCGCTGGCGGCAGCAGTACGGCGGGATGCAGGCCGAGGAGGCCCGCCGACTGACCCAACTGGAGAAGGAGAACGCCCGGCTCAAGAAGCTTCTGGCAGAAGCCGAGTTGGAGAAGGCGATGCTCTAGCCCTTGGCTTCTGCGAAGCAGTAGGATCTCGCCGAGGGAAACTTCTGAGCCCGGAACGCCGCTGTAGAGCCGTCGCGGTTCTGCAGGATCGTTACCGGGCTTCTGAACGCTTTGTCTGCCGGGTGGCGGGGCAGCACCGCAGCACCCAGCGCCAGGGAGGCAAGGTCATCGATCTGGAGGAGACAAAGCTTCGGCATCGTCTCCGGGAGATTGCGGCTGAGCACATCCGCTGGGGCCGCCGCATGGCCTACCGCCTGCTGCGGCGGGAGGGCTGGACCGTCAATCACAAGCGGGTGCAACGGCTCTGGCGGGAGGAGGGTCTGCAGCGCCCCACTCCCAGGAAGCGGAAGCGGGCACGGCCGGCGGACGGCTCGGTGAGGCGTCACCGGGCCCAGCATCCCCACCAGGTGTGGGCCATGGACTTCCAGTTCGACGCCACCGCTGATGG
>CAYGQY010000057.1:0-8423 GCA_964352195.1 uncultured bacterium | reverse complement strand
CCCCATGGCCCCAGCGATCCCTCCCTCCGGCGCGGCCCCCCTCCGGGTGGTGGTCTGCGGCACCGACACCGATGTGGGCAAGACCGTGGTGAGCGCGCTGCTGGTGCAGGGGCTGGGGGCCCACTACTGGAAGCCGGTCCAGTGCGGTCTGGAGGAGGGCGGCGACAGCGCCCGGGTGGGACGGATGCTGGAGCTGGACCCCCGGGCGGCCGCCGAGCGGATCCTCCCCGAGGCGTACCGTTTCGAGCATCCGGTCTCGCCCCACTGGGCGGCGGAGCTGGAGGACCGGCCGATCGATCCGGCCCGGCTGCAACTCCCGGAGCTGGCGGGATCCCTGGTGCTGGAAACCGCCGGTGGCCTGCTGGTGCCCCTTCGGCGGGACCTGCTGCAGATCGAGCAGATCGGCCGCTGGGGGCTGCCGGTGCTGCTGGTGGCCCGGAGCGGCCTGGGCACCCTCAACCACACCCTCCTGTCGGTGGAGGCCCTGCGGCGTCGTGGGATTCCGCTGCTGGGGCTGGTGCTGAACGGTCCGCCCCACGCGGACAATCCCCGCACCCTCGCCGCCCTGGGCGGCACCCCTGTACTGGCCAGCCTTCCGCCCCTGCCCGTGCTGAGCGCCGAGACCCTCGCCGCCCAATGGCCGGCCAGTGGTCTCAGCCGTAGCCTGGCGCGATGACTCGGTCCCACCTGCTGGTCAGTGCGTCGGTCGCCCTCCTCTGTGCCGGCATCCTGGCATTGTTCACCGATGCCGAGCTCGCCATCCTGCGCTGGTTCGATTGCGGTCCCTGGTCCACGCAGCCGGTGCTGGATGAGCGCTGTCGCTGATCCGGGCGTCCCCGCCCCATGAGCTGGCATCCCCACCTCTGGCATCCCACCACCCAGGTGGCCGGCCGGGCTGCGCCGCTGCGGGCCGTGGGCGGCCGCGGAGCCCTGCTCGAACTCGACGACGGACGCCGGCTGATCGATGCGATCAGCAGCTGGTGGGTGACCCTGCACGGCCACGGGGAGCCCACGATCGCGGCGGCGGTAGCGGACCAGGCCGGGCGGCTGGAGCAGGTGATCTTCGCCGATTTCAGCCATCCCCAGGCGGAACGCCTGGCGGAGCGCCTCAGCGCCCTGAGCGCTCTGGATCGGGTGTTTTTCTCCGACGACGGCTCCACCGCGGTGGAGGTGGCCCTCAAGATCGCCTGGCAGTGGTGGCGAAACCGGGGGGAGCCGCGCGGCCAGTGGATCGCCTTCGACGGGGCCTATCACGGCGATACCTTCGGGGCCATGGCGGTCGGTGAGCGCTCCCTGTTCTCCGAGCCGTTCGAGAGCCTGCTCGCCCCGGTGGCCCGGGCCCCCTGGCCCTCCACCTGGTGGGGGGACGAGGCGGTGGAGGAGAAGGAACGCCATGCTCTGGCGGCGCTGGAGCAGCTGCTCCAGGTGCCGACGGTCGCCGTGATCCTCGAACCCCTGATCCAGGGCGCCAGCGGCATGGCGATGGTGCGGCCGGAGTTTCTCCGGGCCGTGCAGCGGCAGGTGCGGCAGGCCGGCGCCCTGCTGATCGTCGATGAGGTCATGACGGGGTTCGGCCGCACCGGAGCCCTGTTCGCCTGCGGCCGGGCTGGGTTGCGGCCCGATCTGGTGGCCCTCTCCAAGGGGCTCACCGGCGGGTTTCTGCCGATGGGGGTGACCCTGGCCACTGAGGCGCTCCACCAGGGTTTCATCAGCGAGAATCCTCGCCACACCTTCTTTCACGGCCACAGTTTCACGGCCAATCCGCTTGGCTGCGCCGCCGCCAACGCCAGCCTGGACCTGCTGCTGGCGGCCCCGGGCCGGTACGAGGGCTTCGAGGCACGCCACCGGCCCCATCTGGAGACGTTGAGCCGCCACCGGCTGGTGAGGCGGCCCCGGGTGTGCGGCACGATCGCCGCCTTCGATCTGGCCGTCGAGACCCCCGGTTATCTCAATCCGGCGGGCCGGCGGTTGCAGGGCCATTGCCTCGAGCGGGGCGTCTACGTGCGACCCCTCGGGCAGGTGGTTTACCTGCTGCCGCCCCTCTGTCTGGACGATGACCAGCTGGAGCGGTGTTACGGGGCGATCGCCGAGGGCCTCGATCGGCTCTGAGCCGGCTCAGGGCCCGGCCAGGATCGCCGACTCCACATCAGCCCGGCTGAGGCCGTAGGGGAAGAGCCGCACCGTGGAGCGACCCTCCTGGAGCCAGCTCACCTTCAGCTCCTCGATCTCCAGCTCGATCAGGGCGCTCCAGTGGGGACGGTGCAGATCCCAGAAGGTCGGATCGGTGCGGTGACGCGTCCCGCCCAGGCCCTGGAGCCACTGCTCCAGGGCTGGCAGGGGATGGTTGTAGAGCGGCGTCTGGGGAGGGGGCAAGGTGATCATCCCCGGGGGTGGCTCCTGTCCGGTCCGAAGTCTGCCCGGGGTCGGTGTCGATCGCCAGGGCCGCAGTGGCGGAGCGTGCTGTGGCTGGGGTGGCGGCAGGGGTGGCCGGTCCCGGCGGCGGGGTGACCAGTTCGATGCCCCGCCACCAGGCCAGCCCCAGGCCCAGCACCAGGCTGAACAGCAGGGCCGCCCCGAGCAGCACCAGGGCGAACCACTCGCCGCCGGAGAGGGCCCGCCGCACCGACTGGGACCGGAGCGGGCCCCGCTGGGCGGGGCCAGGGGGGCCGCCCCCGGTCAGCGGTGCGCCCCCCCCCGCGCCTGGCGCGGCCGTCGAGAGGGCGGCCACCCGCTGGAGCAGGGCGAGCCGCAACTGGGTGTCATAGGCCTGACGACGATCGGGATCGCCCAGGACCAGGTAGGCCTCCTGCAGCCGACGGAACTGGGTCTCCGCTTCCGCCGCCGGCAGGCTGGTGGTGTCGGGGTGGTAGAGCTTGCTCAGCGAGCGGAAGGCGCGGCGCAGCTCCTGCGCCGAGGCCGAGCTGGGCAGCTGGAGTTGGGCGTAAAGGGAGGAGCCCGTCGCCTGCTGTTCGCCGCCTGCCACCAACCGCGCGCCGTGTCTGCGAGATCCTAGGGAGCTGTTCCCTGTGCGCTGGAGTGGATGGCCCTCCTTCCCGCCGCCGGTGCCGGCGCAGCCGCCGAGACCGGCTCCAGTCCCGCTCCTGAGGTCGCCACGGTTCCCCAGGGGCTGTGGGAGGCGCTGGGCTGGTGGCCCAGCGCCTCCCAGCTCGATCGGTTCGGCGGCCTGCAGCGGCAGCTTCGCCACTGGAACGGCCGGCTCAACCTCACCCGCCTGGTGGAGGGCGACGACTTCTGGATCGCCCAGGTGTTCGACAGCCTCTGGCCCTGGCGGGCGCTGCTGGGGAGGGCCGATCCACCGCTGCGGTGCATCGACGTCGGCACCGGTGGCGGTTTCCCCGGCCTGGCCCTGGCCATCGCCCTGCCGGCGGCTCGCCTCACCCTGGTGGATTCGGTGGGTCGCAAGGCGGACGCGGTGCGGGCCATGGCCGCCGGTCTCGACCTGGCCGAGCGGGTGGAGGTGCGCTGTGAGCGGGTGGAGCGCAGCGGCCGGGAGCGGGGCTGCCGCGGTGCCCATGACTGGGCCATGGCCCGGGCGGTGGCCGCCGCACCGGTGGTGGCGGAGTATCTGGTGCCGCTGCTGCGGCCGGGCGGTCACGCCCTGCTCTACCGGGGCCAGTGGTCGGCGGCGGATCAGCGGGGCCTGGAGCGGGCGGTGGGTCCCCTGCGCGCCGTGATCGAGCGGGTGGAGCGTCGGGACCTTCCCGGCGGCCGCGGTGTGCGCCATGCCGTGCTGCTGCGTTCCACCGGTTCCTGCCCCGCCCCCTACCCCAGGCCGGTGGGGGTGCCGGCCAAGCAGCCGCTTGGCTAAGGGGGCCAGGCTTGGCCTCCGACGGAATTCAGCCGTCCCCACCGGAGGTCATCAGCCGCTGGCTGGCGGTCCCGCCCACCCGCTCCCGCAGGCGCCGCAGCCGCGCCGGGATGGAGTCGACCCAGGGGCTGGCGGTCAGAACCCGGCGCAGGTCGTCCTCCGTCACAGAGTCGTCGAGGGCATCGGCGTTAGCGCCGGGGAACCAGTGCCCTCCCTGCCCGAGCAGGCTGTAGCGGGCCCGGCAGAAGCCCTCCAGATCCCAGGCCTCCAGCAGGTTGTGCAGCCAGAGCAGCACCGGCAGGTTGATCTCCCCCGGGGTCTCCTCCCAGCTGGGCAGGCCCTGCTGCCAGCTGGCCAGCCAGGCCGCGCCGAGGGCTGCGCATCGGGCCCCCTCCAGCCGCTCCAGCACAGGCGGCAGCAGGTCGGCGGCTTGAGGCAGCAGGGCCACGGCTTCGAGATGGAGGTCCAGGTCCTCCGGGCGGGCCGCCCCGACACTGAGGGTGTGGATGGCCGCTCGCTCCAGGCAGAACAGATCATTGACGACGATCGGGTGCAGGGGGGCGCAGAGCTCCAGCAGGCGCGTCGAGGGGCTGTGCAGATGACCGCCCTTGTCGGTGGGACTGATCACGAACACCCCCATGTCCTGCTCCCGGGCGGCGTCGAGGGCGGGTTGATTGCGCTGCAGGATGTAATACCAGTGCAGATTGATGTAATCGAAGACCTGCGTGGCGATCGCCTCGAGGATCAGATCCAGCGGGGCATGGGTGGAGAAACCCACCGATCCGATCCGACCGTCGTCCTGCCAGCGCCGCACCACCTCGAGGCAGCCGCCCGGGCGCAGGGTCTGGTGCAGGTGTTCCGGCCGGTTGAGGCCGTGGATGGCGAGCAGGTCGAGCCGCTCCACCCCCAGCCGCTCGAAGCTGAGGGCGAGGTCGGCTTCGAAGCGACCGGCGTCGTCATCGGGGGGCACCTTGCTCTGCAGGATGCGCCCGGGGTCGCTCACCCCGGGCAGCAGGGCCCCGAGCTGCCGTTCGGAGCTGCCGTAGTGCCGGGCGGTCTCGATGTGGTGGAGACCGGCGCCCACCGCCCGCTCCAGGGTGCGGCGCAGATTGGTCTGGCTGGCGGGGCTGATCTGGTCAGCGGGCAGATCGGTCCAGCTCTGCTGGTAGCGCATCCCCCCCAGGGACAGCACCGGCATGGCCAGCTCGGTGCGACCGAAGCGGCGGGTGGGGATCATCGGCCAACGGAGGAGCGCTGACGCTCAGGCACGGGGCAGGGTGCGCCGGGTGCGGGAATGGGACGGGAACCCCAGGGGTTGCAGTTCCTGACTCCGCAGTCGCTCCTCCAGGGAGGGGACGTCCTCGTAGGCCACCCAGTGGATGCAGTCCACCGGGCAGGTGTCGATGGCCTCCTGGATGGTTTCGGTGCTGTCGCCGTCCTGGCGGATGGCCCGGGAGCGGCCCCAGTCCGGTTCCACCAGGAAGGTGTTGCCGGCCACGTGGGCGCAGTAGCGACACCCGATGCAGACGGCCTCATCGACCCAGACGGCCTGTTGCCGCAGGGCACCACCCAGCTGGGGTTCCGCTCCGCTCGCCTGAGGGGTGGGCCGGGCTGGAGCGGCGAAGGCCAGGGAGGGGTCGGCGGCGGAGCGGATGGGGGTCTCCGCGGCGGGAGTGGACATCGGGGGGTGGTCTTCAGGTCAGGGTCCGGACTCCGGGGTCAGGACGTCAGAAGCTGGACACCGGAGCGGTCGTTCAGCCGTCCCAGCGGGTGACCACCAGTTCGATGCTTCCATCCACCTGGGCGGACTGGTGCTCCACCTGGAAGCCCTCCTGGGCCGAAGCCGCCAGGATCGAGCGCAGGGCATAGCGCTGGGTCAGCTGGGAGAGAAAGCGCTCGATCGGCACGGGCTGCTTCCAGAGATCGAGGTCGGTGACCAGTTCGTAGCTGCCGCTCTCGCTGTTCCAGCGGAATCCGATGTCGCCCCCTTCACTCTGGGGCAGGGTCAGCTCAGCCAGCACGGTCTGGCCGCGGTATCCCCGCACGGGACGCTCGCCCAGATCCGGATCGTGGCCAAGATCCCGCAGGGCATCGACCAGGGATTGACGGTCGCGGAGCTCGGTCTTGACGGTGCTGAAGTGGGACATGGGGATCGGCGGGGTGAGAGCGAGCGGAACTCAGGAGGAACGCTGCTGGACCGGCAGCGTGGAACCAGCGATCTGGGACCGGGGCTGGAAGGCCTCGGCGGTGCTGTGACGCTGCTGAACCGTGCCGAGCCGGGATTCGATCCGCTCGGTGAGCTGCTCGCAGCCATCCCCTCGAACACCTTCCACGAGCTCTTCAACCCGGCCATCGGGCCGGATGCGGTAACGGATGGTGGTCTGGGCCATCCAGGAGCGTTCAGGTGGGGCGATGTTAACCGGGTTCCTGGGCTGGCGGAGACCGCCTCAGCTCAGGAACCCTTCCTCCACCAGGATGTGCAGCCGCTCGAGCACCGCCGGGTTCTCCAGCTGCTCAAGGGCCACCCGCGCCTCGTCCCGGACGGTGGCGTCGTGATCGTGGAGCAGCACCTGCAGCAGGGTCTCCACCAGCTCCCGCCGACGGGGCTCCACCAGATGGTCGTGGAGGCGGCCGAGGGACCAGGCGCTGTTGCTCCGCACGGCCGGCTCGGAATCGATCCGCAGGCTGAGCAGCAGCTGGGCTGCGGCCTGATCGGCCTTGGCGGCGCCGCTGCCTCCGGCGTCGGCCAGGGATCCCGCCGCCCAGAGCCGTACGGCGGCCACGTCGTGCTGAAGGGCCCGGATCAGCGGATTGAGCACCGGCGCCTCGGGATAGTTGCCCAGGCTCCAGGCCACCGCCTTGCGCACGTAGCCGTTGCTGTCGTCCTGCAGCAGGGCGAGCAGGGGCATCACCGCCCGGGGGTCGGGGTTGCGGCCCAGGGCATAGACCGCGCTCATGCGCAGGATCGGGCAGGGGGCCTCCAGCAGGGGCAGCAGCAGGGGGATGGCGCGGGGATCGCGGTGCTCACAGAAGATGCGCAGTCCCTGCATGCGCTGGTCCTGCTCGCCGGCCAGCAGCACCAGGCCCAGGTCACATTCCGCGGCCACGTCGTGGTCGCCGGGATCGAGGGCGTCGAGGGCATCGAGCGGATCCCCCTCCAGCTCCTCGGCCAGTTCCCCGGCCAGGAGCTCGGGGTCGAAGGCCAGCTCCACCGCACTGAAGCCGGTGCCCCAGCCCCCCGGGCTGCTGGCCGGGCCACCCGACGGGCCGGCGGCGGGGCCCGGGGCCGGGGTGTCCGCGCTGGGATCGCTCTGGCGCGGATCCGGCTTGGGATGCTCCGTCATGGCGGTCAGCCGAGCGGGGCGGGAGCCGCCATGTCGCCCGGCAGCCAGATGCGCGCACTTACCGCGACGAGTGCCACGGCGAAGAGCAGCACGATCGCCACCGGCAGCAGGGTGGAGCGCAGGAACGACACGGCAGGGTCCGGGAGTTGGCGGCCATTCTGATGGCTGGACCGCTGGCATGCCCCCGGCCAGGGCCGCCTCACTGCCGCGGCGCCCTGCGTAAGGTTCGGCGACCCGTGGCGCTGCCGTGTCCCCAGCCGTCCCTCCCGGCCTTCCCGCTCCGGGCCGTAACGGTGACGCGGGGGTCTCCGGGGGGCGGACCTGGAACCGGCTGGTGGCGGTGGCCGCCCAGGGTGTGGCCAGCGGCACCCCTTACATGGTGGGCAGCCGGCTGCTGCAGGGCTGGCTCAGCGCCAGCCAGGTGCCCCTGGCCCTGATCGGACTGATTCCTCTGGCGGAGCTGCCCTACACCTTCAAGCTGTTCTGGGCGCCGGCGCTCGATCGCTGGCCGATCCCCTGGCCCGACCGTCGCCGGGGCTGGCTGCTGCTGCTCCAGCTTGCGCTGGTGGCGGTGATCGCTGCGATGGCCCTGCTGCGGCCGGGCACGGCCCCGGGCCAGCTGCTGGCCATCGGCCTGATGGCCCTGCTGCTGGCGATCTGCAGCGCCACCCAGGACATCGCCGTGGACGCCTACCGCACCGACCTGCTCCCGGAGCGGGAGCGGGGCCCCGGCGCGGCCGCCTCGGCGCTCGGCTATCGGGGCGCCATGCTCGCGGTGGGGGCGGGTGGTTTCCTTCTGGCCGGCCGGTTCGGCTGGCCAGCGGCTTTCCTCGGAGCGGCGGGCCTGATCGCCCTGGTGCTGCCGTTCACCCTGGCGGCGCCCCGGCTGGCACCGATCCAGCATCCGGTTACCAGCCTGCGTCAGGCGGTGCTGGGGCCGGCCCGCGACTTCCTGCGCCGCGCCGGTCCGAACCGGGCCTGGCAGCTGCTGCTGCTGGTGCTGCTCTACCGCTGGCCCGACGGCCTGCTGAGCGCCATGGCGATTCCCTTCCTCACCACCAGCGGTTTCAGTGAAGCCGACATCGGGCTGGTGCAGGGGGGCTGGGCCATCGCCGCCACCATGGCCGGCACCGTGCTGGGCGGTGTGCTGTTTGCCCGGCTGGGCATGAACCGCTCCCTCTGGCTGTTCGCCCTGGCCGGGGCGATCGGCAATCTGAGTTACTGGGGCCTGGCGCGGTTCGGGGGGGGGC
>CAYGQY010000056.1:1253-8428 GCA_964352195.1 uncultured bacterium | reverse complement strand
CCTCTGGGCCGGAGTCCGCGGCGGCTGGGGCGCGGCGCGGCTGCTGGAGCGGCCCCTGCCCCAGCCCGAGGGCTGGCTGCTGGGCTTCTCCGATGTCACGTCCCTGCTCTGGGCCCGGCAGGCCCTCGGCCACCCCGGGGCCGTCCATGGTCCCCTGGTCACCACCTTGGCGGACGAACCCGCCTGGAGCCGGGAGCGTCTCCGCGCCTTGCTGTTCGGTGGGGCCCTGCCCGATCTGGCGGGGGAGCCCTGGTGCGGCGGGCGGGCCGAAGGGCCGCTGCTGGTGGCCAACCTCACCGTGGCCACCCACCTGCTGGGCACTCCCTACCTGCCCCCCCTGGACGGGGCGGTGCTGATCCTCGAGGACGTGGGCGAAGCGCCCTACCGGATCGAGCGCATGCTCACCCACTGGAGGCTCTGCGGGGCCTTGCATCGGCTGGCCGGCCTCGGCTTCGGCCGTTTTCTGGCCTGCGATCATCCCGCCGAGCCGGCCGATCCACCGGAGGACCCGACCCATCGCTTCAGCCTCGAGCAGGTGCTGCGCGAGCGCACCGCCGATCTGGGCATCCCCGTGCTGGCGGGTCTTCCCGTCGGCCATGGCGCCGGCAACGCCGCTCTGCCCCTGGGGGTGCCCGCCCGCCTCGACGGCGACACCGGCCGGCTCAGCCTGCGGCTCTGACCTCGGCCGCAGCGGTGGGGGAGGCGAGGGCGAGCCGCTGGGCCAGCACCGCTTCGGCGATGTCGAGGTCGAAGCGGGTGGTGATCTTGATGTTCGACTCCGGTGCGGGGATCACCTGCACCGGCCAGCCGAGCCGCTCGAACAGGGAGGCGTCGTCGGTGACCAGCCAGCCCTCGCCGAGGGCCCTGGCATGGGCGGCCCGGAGCGGCCCCACCGGAAAGCCCTGGGGCGTCTGGGCGGCCCAGAGGCTGCTGCGGTCGGGGCTGTCCAGCACCAACCCCGTCCGGTCCACCCGCTTGATCGTGTCGGTGACGGGGGTGGCGGCAATCACCGCGGCCCCGCCTTGCACCGCCTGGGCGCAGCGTGCGATCAGCTCGGGTTCCACCAGGCAGCGGGCGCCGTCATGGATCAGGACCGTTTCGGCCTCGGCGGGCAGGGCCGCCAACCCCCGACTCACCGAGTCCTGCCGGGTGGCGCCCCCCTCGATCCAGTGGACCGGCCGATCCGGTGCCGCCGCCGTCACCATGGCCATCACCTCCTCCTGATCGGCCGGCTGGCCCACCAGAGCGATCCAGCGGATCTCCCCGCAGGCCAGGGCCGCCTCCAGGGTCCAGGCCAGCAGTGGGCGGCCGGCCAGCGGCAACAGCAGCTTGTTGCGCCCGGCCCCCATCCGGCGTCCGCTGCCGGCGGCGGCGATCAGCAAATGCACAAGCGACTCCCTCAGAAGGTCGAAACCGGATCAGATTCATACAATCAGCCCGACTCCGCCTGCGCAGCATCCCCTGCGCGTCACCGCCCCGATGCGTGTTCTCGTTCTGAATCCGGGCGACAGCGGAACCCAATTGCAGGCCATCCCGGCGCTGGCAGCTGTGGCCGACCACCTCTCCGCCCAGGTCCAGGTTGCCTGTCCCGCTGCCGCCGCCGCCGTCTGGAAGCTCCTGCCGGCGGTGGAGAAGGTGCTCCCCTACAGCTTCGATCAGGACACCTCCCTGGCCGACTGGGCCAACCTGCTCGGCGGGGTGCGGGAGCCCGATTTCCAGGTCTGTCTCAACCTGGCCGGTGGCCGCTCCATCGACCTGCTGCTCTCCCTCGGCCACATCCCCACCCGCATCGCCCGCAGCGGCTTCTCCGCCACCACCACGGTGACTCCCGCCCCGGGCTGGCCGGCCCAGTCGCTCGAAGCCTGGCTGCGACCGATCGGAGTTCCCCTCGACGCCGCCTCCTACCGGCTGGCCCTGCCGAAGGCGGCCCTCGAGGCCGCCGCCGCCGCCGCCCCTGCCGGCACGGGGCCCCTCCTGCTGCTGGCCCCGCAGGTGGTCCCAGGCGGCCCTGGGGGCGACTGGCCGGCCGATCGCTGGCAGGAGCTGCCGGCTTCGATCCGTGGCAGGCTGCCCGATCTGCGCGTGCAGGGGCCCAGGCCGGGCGCCACCCCCCTCGAGGCCGCGGCCCAGGTGGCCTGCGCCGACGTGGTGCTCAGCAGTGATCCGTTCACCACGGAACTGGCCCTGCTCACGGGCGCCTCCCTGGTGGCCATGGGTCGCGGACACGACACCCTGCCCCAGCGGCAGGGTGTACAAGGAATTGGCTCCGCCGGGAGCCTGGAGGACCTCAGCCTGGCTGACGTGCTCCAGGCGCTCGGGCTGGGCTAGGTCCTCCCCTCGTCTCCGGCGCCGGATGCTTCCACGCCCGCGGCAGCTCCGCTTCCGTAGCTCCTCCTCCCGGCCACCCTCCACCCGAATCCGGGCGCCGTGGCGAACCCCCCTTCTCTCCCTGATCCTGCTGGTGAACGCCTCGGCGGCCGGCTACCGGATCACCGAAGGCTGGGACTGGGGCGACTGCTACTGGATGGTGCTGGTCATCTTGACCACCCTGGGCTGGAGCGACGGCACGGGCGAGCCCCTCTCCGCTGCCGGCCGCCTGGTCACCACCCTCTCGATCGCCGGGGGGCTGGTGGTGGTCCAACTGGCCATCCAGGGCCTGCTGGGCCTCACTGATTCCGGCTACTTCCGCCGGATGCGCGAACTCCGCTTCCGCCGCTGGCTGAACCGCATGCAGAACCACGTGATCCTCTGCGGCTATGGCCGCATCGGCCAGGAAATCGCCAAGCAGCTCAGCGCCGAAGGCGTGCCGCTTCTGGTGGTGGAGATGGATCCCGATCGCAAGGATGCCGCCGAAGACAGTGGTCTGCCCGTGCTCCAGGCCGACGCCACCATGGATGAAACCCTCGTCGAGGCGGGGATTCACCAGTGCCGCAGCCTGGTGGACGCCCTGCCGAGGAATGCCGCCAACGTGTATGTGGTGCTGAGCGCCCGCAGCATCGCTCCCCGCTGCCGTCTGATCGCCCGTTCCGACAGTGAGGAGGCTGAACGGAAACTGCTCCTCGCCGGTGCCGACCAGGTGGTGAGTCCGTTCGTGGCGGGGGGGCGCACCATGGCTGCGACGGCTCTGCGACCGCTGGCGGTGCGGTTCATGGATCTTCTGGCCGGCTCCGATTGTGAGGTGGAGGAGTTCCAGCTCAGCCACAACGGCGCCCTGCTGGGCGATCTCAACGGCCGCAGCCTGGCCGAGCTGGAGCTGCGGCGGCGCACCGGCGTGCTCGTGCTGGCCATCCGCACCCCGGCTCCGGAGGTGACCAATGCCGCCGTCTACCGCGGCGTCGCCGCTGCCCCACCGAAGCCCCGGCTGATCACCAACCCCGAAGGGGCCGTGAGACTGGTCCCCGGCCAGTTGCTGGTGGCCATGGGCAGCCAGGCCCAGCTGCGGCGCTTCGCCGACCTGCTCGGTCCGGCCCTGCAGGGTGTGCAGATGATGAGTGAGTGAGGCGGCATGGGTCCGGGGGGGCGGTTCCGGCGCCTCATACGATCGCGCTCGTCCAGAAGTTGCGCCGATGTCCGGATCTCCGCTCCCCCCCCTGGCCGGTCAGACGGCCCTCGTGACCGGTGCCAGCCGCGGCATCGGTCGTGCCATCGCCCTGGCCCTGGCCGAAGCGGGCGCCGAGGTGGTGATCAACTACGCCAGCTCCACCGAAGCCGCGGCGGCGGTGGTGGCCGAGATCGCCGACACGGGGGGACGAGCCTGGAGCCACCGGGCCGACGTGGCGGTCGAGGAGGAGGTGGAGGGGATGGTCCGGGAGGTGCTCGCCCGCAGCGGCCGGCTCGACCTGCTGATCAACAATGCCGGCATCACCCGGGACGGCCTGCTGATGCGGATGCGGACGGATGACTGGCGCCGCGTGCTCGACCTCAATCTCACGGGGGTCTTCCTGTGCACCCGTGCCGTGTCCCGTTCGATGCTCAAGGCGCGTCGGGGTCGCATCGTCAACATCACCTCGGTGGTGGCCCTGATGGGCAATCCGGGTCAGGCCAACTACAGCGCCGCCAAGGCCGGCGTGATCGGGCTGACCCGCAGCACTGCCGCCGAGTTCGCCAGCCGCGGCATCACCGTCAATGCGGTGGCCCCCGGCTTCATCGCCACCGAGATGACCCAGGATCTCGACCCGGCGCCGATCCTCGCCGCCATCCCCCTGGCCCGGCTCGGACAGCCCGAGGAGGTGGCCGGAGTCGTGCGTTTTCTGGCGGCCGACCCTGCCGCCGCCTACATCACCGGCCAGGTGCTGCAGGTGGATGGTGGGCTGGTGATGCACTGAGTCCGGCGCCGGGGCTCAGGTCTCCGATCGGACCGCCACCGTGAGGAGCGAGGTCCCGATGCCCACCGACAGCCACCGGCAGAAGCGGGCATCGAGGCGTCCGATGGCCAGCAGGAGTGCGTTCAGCTGGGGCGCCAGCGGCGCCAGGTCCGATCGCGCCTGCTCCGGTGCCGAGATCAGTCGTCGGCTGATCGGTCGCCAGATCAGGAAGATCGGGACCATCCAGGCGTTCCAGCCGTGCAGCCGTTGCACGGTGAAGCCGTGACGACAGCAGAGGTGCCGCACGGCCGAGGGCGTGAAGCGGCGTTCGCTGCCCACGGCCACATCGTGCTGACCCCGCAGCACGCTGAAGGCGGGCAGGTTCAGCACCAGCAGCCCACCGGGCCTGAGCACCCGGGCGAATTCCCCCAGGGCCTTCTCGGGATCCAGGCCCCTGCAGCAGATCACGTCGAGGGAGATCAGCGCATCCTGGGAATGGTCCGGAAACGGAATGGCATCCACGCTCCCTTCCACGACCCGCTCGAACCCCCTCCGGCGGGTGTGGGCCAGGGCCAGCGGGGAAATGTCGAATCCGCGCAGGCTCCAGTCGGGATGGTGACGCTGGAGCTCCTGCAGGGTGCCGCCCGTGCCGCAGCCCGCATCGAGGACGGTGGCTCCGGGTCGTCCGCCAAGGCCGCGGGACAGGGTGTCGACGACGAGCTCCCGCAGCAGGATGTACCACCAATAGTCATCCTCGACGTGGCGCATCACGTCGTATTCCTGGTCCAGCACGTTGCGGCGTCCCGTCCTGAGGGCGCATCATCGCAGCCGCCGGAGGGGTCAGTCGCGAATCGCTGGCCGGGCCAGTTCCTCCCGCAGCCGGCGGATGCGCTGCAGCAGCCGCAGACGCCGGCTGCGGGCCGTGATGGTGAGGATCAGCCGTAGCGGAATGTAGACGAGCGCCATGGCTAGGCCCAGCCCGGCCACGAACAGAAACACCATCAGGCTGGCGCCGGAGACGGTTTCAAGCGCCGGATCGATCAGGGCGTCGGCCACCGAGGCACTGAGGCTGGTGCGCAGGTTCTCCTCCATGGACGGACCCTATCGAGGCGGGGTGGCGGCTGCCCCCCGCGGCGATGGGAGCGATTCGGCTTTCCCCACCTGGGGGAGGCCGCCGGATCGGAGCCGTTGTGGGACGCTGAAGATCGTTTGTAGACGGCCACGCCGAGCGCGGGCCATTCCCCAGCCGATGGCCAAACTGATCAGTTTTTCGGATGCCTCCCGCGCTTCCCTTGAGCGGGGCGTCAACGCCCTCGCCGATGCGGTGCGGGTCACGATCGGCCCGAGGGGCCGCAACGTGCTGCTGGAGAAGTCCTACGGAGCCCCCGACGTCGTCAATGACGGGGTCACCATCGCCAAGGACATCAGCCTGGAGGATCCGTTCGAGAACATCGGAGCCCGACTGATCCAGCAGGTGGCCTCCAAGACCAAGGACCAGGCAGGAGACGGCACTACCACGGCCACCGTGCTGGCCCAGGCCCTGGTGAAGGAGGGCCTGCGCAACGTGGCCGCCGGAGCCAATCCGGTGGGCTTGCGCCGCGGCATGGAGCGGGCCGCCGAGCACGTTGTGGCGGGCATTGCCCGCCGCTCCAGGGCCGTCGAGGGGGAGGCCATCCGCCAGGTCGCCACCGTCAGTTCCGGGGGCGATGAGGAAGTGGGTCGCATGGTGGCAGAAGCCATGGACGCGGTGAGCACCGATGGTGTGATCACCGTGGAGGAATCCCGTTCGCTCGCCACCGAACTGGAGATCACCGAGGGGATGGCCTTCGATCGGGGTTACTCCTCGCCCTATTTCGTCACCGATGGCGAGCGCCAGGTCTGTGAGTTCGACGGGGCGCTGATCCTGGTGACCGACCGCAAGATCGGCAGCATCATGGATCTGGTACCGGTGCTCGAAGCGGTCACCAAGACCGGTGCCCCCCTCGTGATCCTGGCCGAGGAGGTGGAGGGTGAGGCCCTGGCCACCCTGGTGGTGAACAAGAACCGCGGAGTTCTGCAGGTGGCGGCGGTGCGGGCACCGGGCTTTGGTGACCGCCGCAGGGCCATGCTCGAGGACATCGCCATCCTGACCGGCGCCACCTTGATCAGTGAGGACCGGGCCATGACGCTGGAGAAGGTCGCCCTGGGCGACCTGGGCCGGGTGCGCCGGATCACGATCAGCAAGGACACCACCACCCTGGTGGGCACCGAGGACCATCGGGCCGCCGTGGCTGATCGGGTGGCCGCGATCAAACGGGAGCTGGAGGCCACCGACTCCGACTACGACCGGGAGAAGCTCAACGAGCGCATCGCCAAGCTTGCCGGTGGGGTGGCGGTGATCAAGGTGGGTGCCCCCACCGAAACCGAGCTGCGCCACCGCAAGCTCCGGATCGAAGATGCCCTCAACGCCACCCGGGCCGCGGTGGAGGAAGGGATTGTGCCGGGGGGAGGATCGATTCTGGTCCAGTTGGCCGGTGAGCTCGACCCGCTGATCGACTCCCTTGATGACGACGAGCGCACCGGCGCCCAGATCGTGCAGCGGTCCCTCTCGGCCCCGGTGCGCCAGATCGCCGAGAACGCTGGAGACAACGGGGATGTCGTGGTCTCCGAGGTGAGCCGGCAGAACCTGGGGTACAACGCCGTCAGCGGCGCCTATGAGGACATGGTTGCCGCCGGTATCCTCGATGCGGCCAAGGTGGTGCGGCTCGCCCTGCAGGATGCGGTGTCGATCGCCGCCCTTCTGATCACCACCGAGGTGGTGATCGCCGATCAGCCCGAGCCCCCCGCTCCCGCCGGGTCCCCCGACGGGATGGAGGGTATGGGAGGAATGGG
>CAYGQY010000056.1:0-1153 GCA_964352195.1 uncultured bacterium | reverse complement strand
ATGGGAGGAATGGGAGGAATGGGGATGCCCGGCATGATGTGATGGCCTGAGGGCCGCTCACCCTCCGGCCGGGGGAGGCTCGTCCGGGCCGATCGCCCGGACGTAGGATGCTACCTGCAGGTCCACCCCGGTGATGGCCGTTCCCACCACCACCGCGTCAGCCCCCTGGGCCAAGGCGGTTCGGGCCTGTACCGCTGAGCTGATTCCCCCTTCACAGATCAACGCAACCTCCGCCGCCAGCCCCCTGCGCAGGGCTGGAAGCAATTCCAGCCCCGGTGGATGGCTGCTCCGGGTCGCTTCCGTGTAGCCGAACAGGGTGGTGCCCACCCACTGGCAGCCCAGGTCCGCCGCCCGACGTCCATTCGCGATCGAATCGATGTCCGCCATCAGCGGGGCGCCCAGCTCCCGGCCGGTCCTCTCGATCAGGTCCTGGAGCAGCTGACCGTCCGGCCGGGGCCGCTCGGTCGCATCGAGGGCCACGATGTCCGCCCCCGCGGCCCAGACCGCCCGGATTTCTTCCCAGCCCGGTGTGATGTAGACCTCGCTGCCGGGGAACTGCCGCTTCCACAGCCCGATGATCAGGGCGTCGGGACAGCGGCGGCGCACCGCTCCGATGTGCTCGGGACTCTCCAGCCGCACGCCGATGGCCCCATTGGCGAGGCTGGCTTCTGCCATGGCCGCAATCACGGCAGGGTCCCGCAGGGGTGATCCCTGGGGAGCCTGCACCGAAACGATCAGCCCCCGATCCAGGCCGCTGCGCCGCAGCGCCTCCAGGGGAAACCGTCCCATTCAGGAGGCGCGTCGCCGGTCCTGGTCCTCACTGTCGGGCAACCAGGATCGCAGCGAGGCCAGGCTGGGATGGCTGGGGGCAGGCGCCGGACGGCTGGGGCGGCCGTCCTCGGGGAGGTGCTGGACGGCCGTTCGCTCCGCCAGGGGGGCCTGCTGGAGGGGAACAGGCGGGCCCTGAAGCCGCGGGGGCAAGGCCTGCGCGGGCAACGGGATTGGAGGCACGGGTGCCTCCGGGGCCTCGCTCCGCTCCGGGTCGATCGACCCATCCGACTGGAAAGTGCTGGCCACTTCCTCGATGCAGTCCCGCACCAGGGATCGGAACCGGCGCAGGGGCCCTCGGCGGACCGGAGCGTCGGGCGCGGCC
>CAYGQY010000055.1:0-8433 GCA_964352195.1 uncultured bacterium | reverse complement strand
AGCCCTGGTTCTTGGCGTTGCTGATCGCCCAGCGCACCTTCTTGGGCTCGAAGCGCTTGGGGTCGAGGCCCAGTTCCTGGGTCACGATCTCCTTGACCAGGCTCTGGGCATCGGCCTCGTCGTAGATCGAGAACTGGCGGGTCCAGCGGAGCCCTTCCGGGTCCTTGTACTTGTCGATGTCGAAGCGCAGCAGCCGGGCGAACAGGGCATGGAAGGTGCCGATCCAGAGATCCTTGGTGACCTCGCGGTAGATGCGGTTGCGCAGTTGCCGCTGCTCCTGCGGCGGCAGGGTGCTCAGCGGCTGGCCGAAACGGCTGGTGGCCAGCCGCTGGACCAGCAGCAGCTCCAGCCGCTCCTTCATCTCCCGGGCGGCCTTGTTGGTGAAGGTCACCGCCAGCACCTGATGGGGATCGACCCCGTGGTGTCCGATCAGGTGGGCGATGCGGTGGGTGAGGGCCCGGGTCTTGCCGCTGCCGGCGCCGGCCACCACCAGCAGGGGGCCGGTGTGGTGGTCCACGGCGCGGCGCTGGGCCTCGTTGAGTCCACCCAGGAAGCCGCCCGAGTCAGAGGGAGCGTGGCTGGGACCGACCATCCGACCAGCCTACGGCCCTGGCGCGGTTGGCTCAGAGCAGCTGGTTGGAGTAGACGAGGCGGCGGTTCATGGCCTGCAGCGGTGGGAGCTGGGCGGCGAGCCCGATCCAGGGATGACTGCCGCTGAGCCAGCCGCCGTCATAGCGGACGGCGGCGGATCGGGAGGGATCGAACCGCATCCGGTTGCCCGAGAGGATGTGGCTGCCCTGGGCGTCCTGGGCCGGCCTGAGCATCGTCGGTTCGTAGTCGAGGTCGAGCCAGGTGCAGAGCTTGTTCAGCGCCGCCTCCGGAGCCAGGGCCAGTTCCTCGTAGCCGAGCTGGAACACCGGCCGCCCGGAGCGGCGGAGCACCTCCGCCACCTGCCCGTTGGTGCGGGCCCAGCGGGCCATCGATCGCCAGGCGGCTCCGGGGGCGGAGCGGGAGCCGGCGGAGCGGGAGTGGACCCAGGAGCGCACGTCACGCACCAGGTGGATCAACCGCACCTCCACCCCCGGAAACGGCAGCAGGGGGACCTCCAGATCGGATTGATAGGAGTCGACGGCCCAGGCGATCGGCTGATCGCCGCGGTTCTGGGCGCCCACCTGGCCCAGGAGCCGCTGGAGCTTGGCGCGGATCGAGGCCCCGTCATGGGCCGGCAGCCACTCCAGCAGCGGCCCCCAGATCGGACAGCGGGCCGCCGTTTCCCCGCAGGTGCAGCGGCGGGTGTGCCGGAGCTCCTGGCGCAGCTGGGCCGGTCCCCGTTGTTCCTCGCCGGGGCCGATCGGCTCCAGGATCCGCACCGCCTCCCCCAGCCCGACCATGCGGGAGTGGCTGCCGAGCAGGAGATCGAGCACGGTGGTGCCGCTGTGGCCGAGGCCCCGGATCAGCAGAAGGTTCGGGTCGGCCATGGCGGGGGGGCGGCACGACAGGGGCGCGATCCGGAGCCCTGACCCCGGATCGGGGGCGACCCTACGGCCCTGGCCGGGAGTTGGGGGGCGGACCCTCGGAGCGGACCCGCTCGATCAGGGCCATGAGCTGCTCAATGTGATGGGCCACCGTGAAGCGGGCCGCGCAGCGGTCCCGCCCGGCGTTCCCCAGCTGCGCCGCCAGCGGCGGATCGTCGGCCAGGCGGGCGATCGCGGTGGCCATGCCCTCCAGATCCCCTTCCTCCACCAGCAGACCCGTCTCCCCCTCCAGCACCACCTCCGGAATGCCCGCATGGCGCGTGGCCACCACCGGCAGACCACTGAGCTGGGCTTCCATCACCGCCACCGGGGAGCCTTCCTGGTCGCCATCGGGTCCGGTCAGGGAATGCTGCAGGAAGCCCCGGCTGCGCCGCATCCAGCCGGCAACCTGCTCCGGAGTCTGCAGGCCGGGGAACTGCACCTGCTCCTCCACCCCCAGCGCCACCGCCTGCCGCCGGGCCTCCGCCAGCAGCGGGCCGGCTCCCACCATCACCAGCTGCAGCGCGGCGGGACGACCCCTGGCGGCCCGGGCGAACGCCTCCAGGGTGATCAGCGGACCCTTTTTGGCCACGAACCGTCCCACCGCCAGGAACAGGGGCGGCGCCGCGGCCGGATCGGCCCCGCCGAAGCGATCGGGATCGGCGCCCGATGGACTGATCAGCAGGGGAAGCGGCGTGGTCCGTTCCGGCGCCAGGGCCCGCAGGGTGTTCGCCATCGGCCGCGATTTGACGACCACGGCGCTGCACAGCCGCAGCAGACGCCGGTAGCGCGGCCGCAGCCGCTCCAGATAGCGGCGGGAGGAGGCGTCGGCCCCGCGGAAGTGAACGATCAGTGGCAGTCCGGTGGCGGGCACGAGCTCCATGATCCGCACGGCGTGGAACCCGAATTCCGCCAGGACCACATCGGGCCGCTCCCGCCGACAGATCGTGATCGCCAGCCGGGAGGGCATCCAGCTGGCGGCCCGCTGCCAGCCCAGCCGGTCCAGCACCTTGCTGGCCAGGATCGCCAGGCCGAAGGCCAACCGCAGCGGCGGGCCACCCCAGGGCCGCTCGTCGCCGCAGTAGACGGTGGTGGTGCACGGCAGGGCGCGCAGGTTCGCCCGGATGAAGGTCTCCGACGGGGTGCGGCGGCTCGGGGCGAACACCAGCAGCCTGAGTGGGGCCGGCCGCTCGCCGACGGATGGGACGGTCATCCGCCTCCACCATCGCGGTCGCGGCCGAGCAGGGGCTCGAGCAGCTCCAGGAAGTGGCCCCTGATCCGCTCGGGTGCGAAGCGTTCCCGCACCCTTCGGCCCTCGTCGCCCAGCCCCTGGCGGAGCATCGGATCGGCCATCAGCCGGGTGAGGGCGCCCGCGAGCTCCGCCTCGTCCGCGGCGGCGGGCAGCAGCCAGCCGTTGTGTCCCGGCTCGAGGATCTCGGCCGGACCGGTGGGGCAATCGAGCGCCAGGCAGGGGCAACCGCAGGCCATAGCTTCCAGCAGCACGTTCGGGAAGCCTTCGTAGCGGGAGCTCAGCACGAACAGGTCGGCCCGGCCGTACCAGTCGGCCACGTTGCCGGCCCTGCCGGGGAGCACCAGGCGGTGCTGCAGGGAGTCGTCGTCCGGGAGCCGTGCCCGCAGGGCGGCCACCTGATCGGCACCGTGATACGGGCGGGCCTCAAGCCCCAGAATCACCAGCCGCCAGTCCGGATGGTCGGCGGCGATCCGCGCGAAGGCGCCCACCAGCCGATCGAACCCCTTCTGGTGGGATTTGGTTCCCACCGCCAGGATCACCGGCCAGGCCGGCTGGAGCCAGTCGGCGGGATCGAGGCGGGGCTCGAAGCTCGCCAGCGGCCAGGCCACCGCGTTGGGGAGGCAGGCGGTCCGCCGGGCCAGGCCCTGCCGCCGCAGCCAGGCGGCGATCGCTTCGGTCTGAACCAGATGGAGGGCCGCCCAGGGGTAGACGAGCCGCCGCAGCAACCGCCAGGGCGCCGAGGGGGGCTTGGCGGGTGGGTAGTTCCGCTCCGACACCACCACGGGCACACCCAGGCCGCGGCTGGCCAGTAGCAGCTTGATCGCCGGCAGGGTGGTCATGCCGATGGCCAGTTCGATCCTCAGCCGCCGAAGCTGGCACCGCAGGGCCAGCAGGCGCCAGGGAAAGCCGAGCGGACCGAGGGCGCGGGCGGCGTCGACTTCCACGACGCGCCGGACATCAGCGCCGATCGGATAGAAGTCCCAGGACGGCCCATGACGGGTGAGCACGGTCACCGCATGGCCCGCCTGCCTGAGCCAGGCGGCGAACTGGAGCGTGACCCGTTCGGCGCCGCCGGCCTTGAGCGAATCGATGTAGAGGAGGATCCGCATCAGGGGGTCAGGAACTCCGCCAGCCGCTCGTTCAGCTCCGCGGTGGCCACATTGAGGATCCGCCCCGGTTCGATCGGCTCCGGACGGGGGAGGAGTCCGGAGCCGGCCGGCTCCCCGACGCTTGTGGCGTACGACTCCAGCAGGCCGGCCACGAACCGCCGGTGGTTCTCCTGGGCGCCGCTGCCGCCGTGCCGGGGATTCAGGGTCTCGAGGCGGAGGGTCTCGAGGGCGGCGAGCGCCCGCCGCTGCCCCCCGTCGTCCTGGCGGCGCCAGGCATCGAGCAGGCCGATGCCCAGGCTGCGGGCGAAGTTGGTGGTGAGCCGGTAGGCCACGTCGGCGGGCAGTTGGCCGTAGTCGATCCGCTCGGCTAGGGCGAGCGCCCTCGCGCCGATGCGTGCCACCGCGTCCCCGTCGCCCACCAGCAGATGGAGATGGATCAGCGTGGCATAGGAGGAGATCAGCAGCTTGGCCCGGTTGCGGCGGTTGCCCTGGGGGCAGGAGAGGGTGGCGGGATCGTTCTCCAGCCCTGCGGCCATCGCCTCGATCGGGGGGATGAGCACCGCCGCCTGGGGGCGATCCCCATCCTTGAGGCTTCGGTAGGAGAGGCTGATCAGGGCATAGGAGCGGTGCGACGGCTGGAACACCGGGTCGTCGGCAACACCCCAGAGCAGCCGGCGCTGGCTGGCGGGGTCCTTGGGCCGAAAGCCGCGGCGGAACAGCAGCCGATGCACCAGTTCGTGCCGGCCGTGCCGTTCGGCCAGGGTGTGGAGGTCGGCGAGGGCCGTGGCGTCGTCGTTGCCGGCGACGGCCCGGTGCACCCGGGCGCCCAGCAGAACGCTGCGCAGGGAAGCGGGCAGGACCGCCCCGATCGGGCGGCTCAGCAGCCAGGTGGCCGGGGCTCCACTGCGGCGCTCCAGCATCAGCCGCAGGGCCGCCCGCCTACCCACGGATCCCCCGGGTCGCCCGCAGGCTGCCGCGCAGGCTGGCCAGGACGTTCACCGGCAGCTCGATGAGCCGCCGGATTGTGTGCCAGTAGCCCCGATGCCACCAGGCGATCGGCATGTCTCCCAGCGTCCCGGCCGGCAGCAGCTTCTCCGGCAGCCGCTCCACGCAGATCTCGGGGATGGCCAGGAACCGGCTCCAGAAAACCACCCGCCGTAGGCGGTTCACCTCCCTGGCCACCGGTGCCGGTGGGCGTGGCGGGGTGCCGGCCTCGGCCACCCAGTCGCCGGCGTCGGTCCGGCGGTAGCGGCTGGGGGCGGCACCGGCATGCCAGGGGCAGTGGGCCGCCACCACCCGGTTGGCCAGTGAAGTGGCCGACTTCAGGGCCTGACTGCGGCGCAGGTCGAGGCCGGGGCTCTCCGTCTCCCTGCCGTCCCGGCGGGCGGCCCGGTAGTGGATCGAATGCGGGATCACCCCGATCGCCTGATCCGGCAGGGTCTCGAGGGGGAGGGGCAGCAGGCAGCCCAGCCGCGCCTTCAGATCCTTGTCGTCGAAGCCGTAGCCCCAGAGAAGTTCGTTGAAGCCGCCCACGCGCTCGATCAGGGCCCGGTCCATGATCCACTGCCCGAGTCGGCCGTCGGGCCCGCTGCCGAAGCGGCAGAGCGGCGCCGTGCCGGCCAGCGCGTCGGGGTGGGCGAGAGCTTCCGGCCAGCAGTCGGCGTCGAGCTTGAACAGGCAGGAGCCGCGGGCGCGCGCCAGGGCGAAGTTGTAGGCCCGGCAGAGATTCCAGCGGTCTTCTCCGCTCACCCGCAGGATCCGGATGCGCGGATCGGCCGGAAGATCGCCGCGCCGCAGGGGGATCTCACTGCTCCAGTCGACGATCAGATGTTCCTCGTGGTGGGTCCAGGCCGCCACCCGCCTGGCCGATTCCAGCAGGTGGGCCTGGCGGTTCATGCAGGCCGTCACGATGCTGGTTGATCGGGGCATGGGATCGGTTTCACTCCAGTCGGCTCAGATCCTGCAGCATCGCTTCGGTTCGGCCCCGGTAGGTGTGGGCCGCGGCCCCCGCCAGCCGCTCCGGCCGGCCCGGCCCGTCCCCCCGCAGGGCCGCGGCGATGGCGGTGGCGAAGGCCTCCGGAGTGGGCGGGCAGAGCAGGGCCAGATCGCCGAACGGCTGAAGGGCGTCGATGGCCGTGGCCACCACGGGCAGGCCCGCCGCCAGGTATTCGAAGAACTTCATCGGGAACATCGCCCGGGTGTAGGGGGTCTGGCGAAGGGGCAGCAGCCCCAGATCGAGGCCCTTCAGCCAGGAGGGCAGGGCGTCGTAGGGCCGGGTGCCCAGCAGGTGCACGTTCTCGAGGGCCGCCAGGGCCGCCACGTTGGTGGAGGGATCCCCTTCGCCCACCGGACCGATCAGCACGAAGGACCAGTGGGGATGGCGCCGCGCCAGGGTCTCCAGCAGCGAGAGATCCAGCTTGTAGGCGCTGATCGCGCCGACGAAACCGATCCGGGGGGGCGGCAGGGCGACCAGCTCGGCGGGGATGGCCAAGGCCGGATCCCGGGCCTGGGCGAAGTGGGCGCCATCGGCCACGTTCGGGTAGTAGAGGGTGGCCGGATTCAGCGGCCGCAGATCGCTCAGCAGCTGGGGGGAGGTGACGAACACCGCATCAGCCTCGGCGCAGAGGCGGGCTTCGCCGTGATCGATGGCGGCGGCCGGCATGTCCGGTTGTGCCTGGATGGCGTCCACGCAGTGATAGATCAGCCGGTCGTAGGCCCGGGCATCGAGCACCTCGAGGGTGCGGGGGTTGTAGGTCCACAGCCAGTCACGGCGCAGGCCCAGCCGGCGGCGGCAGCGGGCCAGCCCCAGCCGGAGCACCTGGCGATTCAGCCAGGCGGCCAGGCCGCCGCGGGCCCCCGGCAGCACCAGCGGAGACCAGACCCAGAGCCGCTCCCGCACCGGCCGCGGCGGCCGCAGGCCGTGGCGGAGCCGCTGCAGCACACGCTTCCAGTCGGAGCCGCCCGCGCGCAGCGGGCGCAGACCCAGCGACTCCACGTAGAGCACGCGGTGACCCAGCTCGGCGAGGGTGCAGGCCACATGCTGCTTGTTGGTCCAGAGCGGATGGTCCCAGTCGGCCGTGGCCAGGAGCGTGATGTCGGCCGGCCTGGCCTGTCCCCCCTGCTCCGGCGCGATCCTGGTCGTCACCATCTCGACCCCTACCCTCTGTCCATGAACCGACCGGTCCCCATCTTCATCGGTTACGACCCGCGGGAGCGGGCCGCCACCAACGTGCTGATTGACAGCCTGTACCAGCACAGCAGCCTGCCCCTGGCGATCACCCCGATCGTGGCGGAGCAACTGAGTGCTCTGCACAACCGCCCCCGCGATCCGAAGCAGAGCACGGCCTTCTCCTTCACCCGCTTTCTGGTGCCCTCCCTGATGGACTACCAGGGCTGGGCCCTCTTCATGGACTGCGACATGCTCTGCCGGGGGGACATCGCCGATCTCTGGGCGCTGCGCGACGACCGCTACGCCGTGATGTGCGTGCAGCATGAGCATGCGCCCACCGAGGCGGCGAAGTTTCTCGGGGAGGTGCAGAGCGCCTATCCGAAGAAGAACTGGAGCTCGCTGATGCTGCTCAACTGCGGCCGCTGCTCCGCCCTCACGCCTGCGTACGTCGAGACCGCCAGCGGGTTGGACCTGCATCGGTTCCACTGGCTGGCCGGCGACCATGAGATTGGTGCGCTTCCCGTCGGCTGGAACCATCTGGTCGATGTGCTGGCCCCACCGGAGCCCGGCTCCGGCGCCGACGCGGGGCCGACCCTGTTGCACTGGACCCTGGGCGGTCCCTGGTTCCGCCAGCAGCGCGCCACGGGCGGTCCGCTGGCGGCCGAGTGGTTCGGCGCCCGCGACGACGCCATGGCCCTGTGGGACTGAGCGGAGCGGCCGACCTCGGCTGCGGGGTCTGCGCGATCCAGGCGACGCTTGAACCCGGTGACGACCCGCTGCTGCACCACGAGGGCCCCTGGCTGCTGCGGCACCATCCCCACCCCAGTCCTCTGGTGGGCTGGATTCTGCTCGATGCGCGCCGGCACGTGCCGGGCCCGGACCGCTTCGATGCTGCGGAAGCTGCCAGTCTGGGGCCGGTGCTGCGGCGCAGCTGCGCGCTGGTGAAGGAGCTGGTCGGCTGTGATCGGGTCTATGCCATCGCCTTCGGGGAGGGGGCCCGCCATTTCCATCTGCATCTGATCCCGCGCCATGGTGCCGACGCCGACACCGAGAGCTGGCGGGTCGCGGATCTCTACCGGGCCGTGGCCTCCGGCCGGCAGCCGCCGGCCGATCCCGCTGCCGTGGCGTCGTTTCTGCGCCGGGCCCGGGCCCGTTGCGCCTCCTGGTGAGGGCGGCGCAGTGTGCTCGGGGATGATGCAGCCACCGCCCACCGGTCCGTTCCGCGCCGTGGAGATCCCCGGCATCCCCCTCTCCCTCTGGCCGCTGCTGCAGCGGGCGGCCGGCTGTGATCGGCTGGCGCTGGTGGGAGGTGCGGTGCGGGATCTCCTGCTGCACACCGTGCACCGGGATCCCTGGCGCGGCATCACCGATCTGGACCTGGTGGTGGAT
>CAYGQY010000054.1:7381-8520 GCA_964352195.1 uncultured bacterium | reverse complement strand
GCTCCCCCGCCTTGCCTCCGGCGAGGTTCTGCCGCCGGTCTGCACCGATCTGCGCCGCACCACGCTGCAGCAGGTGGGACGGCGGGTGGCGGAGCAGTTCCGGCGCTACGGCCTGCCCCTGACCCCCTACGACCTCCGCCACGCCTGGGCCGTGCGCACGATCCATATCGGCCTGCCTGACACGGTGGCGGCCCGGATGATGGGCCATTCGGTGGCGATCCACACCCGCACCTACCACCACTGGATCACCCGGCGCGACCAGCAGCAGGCGGTGGATGCGGCCCTGGCCCGTCGACGGGATCCGTGAGCGCGGCGCCAGAGTGCTGGCGTCTCCCTGCCGCCGCTCCATGCCCGAGACGGACCCCATCAGCCCCGCCGCCACCACCGAGCGCCTGGATCTCCAGGCGGAGGAGCTCGGTCCCGGTGGCGCTCTGGCCCCCGAGAGCGATCCCGATGGCTACCGGCGCCGCATGCGCCGCCGCCAGGAGGTGCAGCGTCAGCGGGTGGGGGAGCGGACCCTGGAGAAGGGTCTGGTGCTGGTCTTCACCGGCGACGGCAAGGGCAAGACCACCGCGGCCCTGGGTCTGGCCCTGCGCACCCTGGGCCACGGCGAGTCGGTGGCGGTGGTGCAGTTCATCAAGGGGGGCTGGCAGCCGGGGGAGGCCAGGGCGCTGGAGCTCTTCGGTGAGGCGCTGGTGTGGCATGCCCTGGGGGAAGGGTTCACCTGGGAGACCCAGGACCGGGACCGTGACCGGGAGCTGGTGCAGGCGGCCTGGCAGCGCTCGCTGACCTACCTGGCCGACGGGGACCGCCGGCTGGTGGTGCTCGATGAGGTCAATGTGGCCCTCAAGCTGGGCTATCTGGAGGTGGAGCAGGTGCTGGAAGGGCTCTCCCTGCGCCCGCCGCTCACCCACGTGGCCCTGACCGGACGGGGCGCCCCGCCCGCCCTGCTGGAGCGGGCCGACCTGGTCACGGAGATGCGTCTGGTGCGCCATCCCTTCCGGGAGCAGGGGGTGAAGGCCCAGGCCGGCATCGAATTCTGAGGCCCGGACCCCCGCAGGGGTGCTTGCTACTCTGCCGCCGACCGAGTTCGCCGCGTCCCGAATCCGATGGCCTACCGGCGTGTCCTGCTCAAACTC
>CAYGQY010000054.1:0-7371 GCA_964352195.1 uncultured bacterium | reverse complement strand
GGGCTACGGCATCGACCCCGCCATCGTCAAGGCGATCGCCGACGACGTGGCCGCCGTGGTGGCCGCCGGCACCGAGCTGGCGATCGTGGTGGGGGGCGGCAACATCTTCCGGGGCCTGAAGGGCTCCTCCGCCGGGATGGACCGGGCCACGGCCGATTACGTCGGCATGCTGGCCACGGTGATGAATGCCATCTCCCTGCAGGACGCCCTCGAGCGCGTCGGTGTGCCCACCCGGGTGCAGACCGCGATCGGGATGCAGGAGATCGCCGAGCCCTACATCCGCCGGCGGGCCATCCGCCACCTGGAGAAGGGCCGCGTCGTGGTGTTCGGGGCCGGCTGCGGCAATCCCTTCTTCACCACTGACACCACCGCCGCCCTGCGGGCCGCCGAGATCAATGCCGAGGTGGTTCTCAAGGCCACCAAGGTGGATGGCGTCTATGACAAGGATCCGGCTCGCCACGTCGAGGCCGTCCGCTATGAGCACCTCACCTTCCAGGATGTTCTCAGCGGCGAACTGGCGGTGATGGACAGCACGGCCATCGCCCTGTGCAAGGACAACGCCATTCCGATCGTGGTCTTCGACCTGTTCGGCCCCGGCAACATCGGCCGGGCCGTGGCCGGTGATCCGTTCGGCACCCGCATCACCCCCGCCGGCTGACCCCGGAGTCTCCCCTTCTCCCCATGGACCTCGAAGCCAGCATGCGCAAGTCGCTGGACGCGACCCAGCGCACCTTCAACACGATCCGCACCGGCAGGGCCAACCCCTCCCTGCTCGACAAGCTCTCGATCGAGTACTACGGGGCCGAAACGCCGCTGCGCTCCCTGGCCTCCCTCTCCACCCCCGACTCCCAGACGATCCAGATCCAGCCCTTCGACACCGGTGCCATGGCGCTGATCGAGAAGGCGATCGCCATGAGTGACCTGGGCCTCACCCCCAACAACGACGGCAAGGTGATCCGGATCAACATCCCACCGCTCACCGAGGATCGGCGCAAGGAGTTCTGCAAGCTCGCCGCCCGCTATGCCGAGGAGGGCAAGGTGGCCCTGCGCAACCTCCGCCGGGACGCGATCGACCGGATCAAGAAGCAGGAGAAGGAGGGAGAGCTCTCGGAGGACCAGAGCCGCGACGAGCAGGACAGGATCCAGAAGCTCACCGACCGGTTCGTCGCCCAGCTCGAGAAGCATCTGGCCGAGAAGGAATCCGACATCCTCAAGGTGTGAACGGCTCCGGCGCCGATGTCGACGTGGTTGTCGTCGGCGCCGGGGCGGCGGGTGCGGCGGCGGCTTACCACCTGGCGGCCCGGGGCCGGCGGGTGCGGCTGCTGGAGGCCGTCCGGATGCCCCGCCCCAAACCCTGCGGCGGGGGCATGGCGGCCTCCGTGCAGCGCTGGTTTCCCTTCGATCTCGCTCCCGCGGTGGATCAGGTCATCACCCGGGTGCGCTTCACCTGGTGCCTGGAGGATCCGGTGCTGGCCGAACTCCCGGGGGAGGCGCCGTTCTGGATCGTGCGTCGCGCCGTTCTGGACCGCTTTCTGGCCGAGCAGGCCGTCGCGGCCGGCGCGGATCTGATCGAGGGGGCCCGGGTGGAGTCGATCGCCCGGGAGGGTGACCACTGGCGCCTGGAGAGCTCTTGCGGCGCCGTATGGACCGCCCGCGGGGTGGTGATCGCCGACGGAGCCCGCTCCCGTCTCGCCGCCCCCCTCGGACTGGGCGCCCCCCGGCCCCGCTATGCCTCGGCCCTGGCGGTGGAGGTGGAGGGAACGGTGCTGGATCCGGACACGGCCCGCTTCGAATTCGGTCTGGTTCGCCATGGGTTCAGCTGGGCCTTTCCCCGCCGGGGCGGCCTCAGCATCGGTGTGGGTACCTTCATCGGCCGCGACGCCACCAACACCGATGCGGTGCTGGCTCGCCTGCTGCCCAGCCTGGGCCTGCCACCGGACGCCGGAGTGAGGACCGAGTGGCCCCTGCGGGTCTGGGATGGCCATCACCGGCTCCATGCCGACTCCGGCGCCCTGCTGGTGGGTGATGCGGCCTCCCTGGCCGATCCCTTCCTGGCGGAGGGGTTGCGACCCGCTCTGCTGAGCGGAACCCGGGCGGCCGAGGCCCTCGACCACTGGCTGGGGGGGGAGGCGGCGGCGCTGCCGGGCTACACCGAGACCATGCAACAGGAGTGGGGCCACGCCATGGCCTGGGGGGGGCGCATCGCCCAGGTGTTCTACCGTTTCCCGAGGATCGGCTATCAGCTGGGGGTCAAGCGCCCCACCGCCCCCCAGCGGATCGCCCAGATCCTCTCGGGGGAGATGGGCTACGGCGACATCGCCCAGCGGGTGATCCGGCGGCTGATGTTCGGCGGCTGAGACCCGGGGGTCTGGGCTCAGTGGCGCAGGCAGCCTTTCAGCTGGCGCAGCCGTTCGTCGATCGAGCCCAGGAGCTCGATGGCGAACATGGGGGACTCCTGCACGGCGAAGAGAAACTTCTCCCGGTTCATCACCAGGATGCTGCAGGGGGTCAGGGCGGTGGCGTTCCCGTAGCGGCGGTGGTCGGGGGTGACCAGGGCCCCGGCGCCGAACACGTCGCCGGCCTGGATCTCCTCGTGGGCCTCATCACCGTTCCAGCTGAGCTGAACGGTGCCCTCCAGCAGGCCGAACATGCAGTCGCCCGATTCGCCGGCCGAGAAGATCCTCTCCCCGGTCTGGAACTCCCGCACTTCTCCCTTGTTGCCCAGGGCACGCATCGTTTCGAGGGCATTCACCGTCGCACAAGCAGTGAGGACCCCGTCATTGTGGGGCCAGAACGTTAAGGACCGATCCGGTTCCCCGATCCGGTTTCGCCCAGGCTCAGGCCGCCACCAGGGCCAGGGGGGCCCCGAGGCCACCCCGCACGTCCTCAGGGACCAGGCGGCCGTCATGGTCGGTGTCGAGGGCGTCGAAGACGGCATCGCTGCCGAGCCACTCCTCGCGAGTGATGCAGCCGTCGCCATCCATGTCGTTGAGCAGGAAGATCTCCTGGGCGGCGTGGGCGAAGGCCGCCTCCCCCTCCAGTTCGGCGAGCCGGTGGGCCAGCTGGGCCTCCAGGGTCTCGATCGCCTTGCTGAAGCCGCGGATCCCCTCATCGAGCTTCTCGCTGGCCATCCGGTCGTCGGCCATGCGGGCGTCGAAGCCGGTGCGATCCAGGCTGAAGCGGGCTTCGCTGGCCCCCGGGGCGACGGGATCGAGCCGGCGGGCGAGCTCGGCATCGGTGCTGCGCAGCTGATCGAGCAGCTTGGGCGAGATGGTGAGCAGGTCGCAGCCGGCCAGCTCGATGATCTCCTCGAGGTTGCGGAAGCTGGCTCCCATCACCTCGGTGGCGTAGCCGTGGGTCTTGTAGTAGTTGAAGATCTGGGTCACGGAGATCACGCCCGGATCCTCCGGACCGGGGTAGTGGTCGCGGCCGGTGTCCTGCTTGTACCAGTCGAGGATGCGCCCCACGAACGGGGAGATCAGGGTGACACCCGCCTCGGCGCAGGCCACGGCCTGGGTGAAGCTGAACAGCAGGGTGAGGTTGCAGTGAATGCCTTCGCGCTCGAGCTGCTCGGCCGCCTTGATGCCCTCCCAGGTGGAGGCGATCTTGATCAGCACCCGATCCCGGCCGATGCCCGCCTCTTCGTAGAGACCGATCAGCTTGCGGGCCTTGGCGATTGTGGCGGTGGTGTCGTAGCTGAGCCTGGCATCCACTTCGGTGGACACCCGCCCGGGCACGATCCCCAGGATTTCCTTGCCGAAGGTGACGCAGATCTCATCGAGGGCCTCAAGGACCACCGCCTCGGCCGGCGCCGCCGTTCCGATCACGCTGCGGGAGGCCCGCAGCGATTCGTCGATCAGCCGCTGGTAGGTGGGGATCTGGGCCGCCGCCAGGATCAGGGAGGGATTGGTGGTGGCGTCCCGCGGTGTGAACTGCTTGATCGCCTCCAGCTCGCCGGTGTCGGCCACCACCACCGTCATGGCGGCGAGTTGATCCAGCAGGTTGGCCATGGACCGGTGCGCGGGCATTTGCGATTCAGGCTAACCAGCCTCCGGCGGGTGGTCCTTCCGCCCGTGCTCAACCCCGGACCGTCGCGGCGACCGCTGTGCTGGGAGGAACCTTTTCGAGCACGAGCAGGGCTTCGATGATCTCCCTGGACACGGGAACCGCCACCGTGGACCCATAGGCGTTGCCGCCCTGGGGTTCGTCCACCACCACCAGCACCACGAAACGGGGGTCGTCGATCGGCAGATGGGCCACGAAGCTGCAGATGCGGGCCCCCGGGATGTAGATGCCGTTGCGGGCCTTCTGGGCCGTTCCCGTCTTGCCGCCGATCCGGTAGCCCGGAATCTTCACCCCCTTGCCGCTGCCCTCATCCACCACGGTTTCCAGCCAGGCCAGCAGCTGCCCGGTCACGGCCGGATCCATCACCTTGAGCCCCTCAACCTGGTCCGGCGTCGGGGAGAGGGAATCGCCTGAGCGCATCCCCCGGGTGATGTGCGGGCTCACCAGGCGCCCGCCGTTGGCCAGCATGGCGTGGAGTTGCAGCAGCTTGAGCGGGGTGAGCGAGAGGCCCTGGCCGAAGGCGGCGGTGGCCGGTTCGATCGGCTGGGTGGTGAAATCCGTGCGGGTCTTGAGCTCCCCGGCCACCGCTCCCGGCAGATCGGTGTCGGGCACGGTGTCGATGCCGATCTTGCGCAGCCACTCCCAGTAACTGGCGGGTTTGACCCGTCGCATCGCCTGCACCATGCCGACGTTGCTTGATACCTGCAGCACGGTGGCCATGTCCAGCCGGCCATTGGCGCGGCGGTCGTGATTGAAGATCGGCCAGCCGCCGATGGTCAGCTGGCCGATGTCGTCCACCGTGCTGGTGGCGTCGATGGCCTTCTCCTGCAGGGCGATCGCCAGATTGATCGGCTTGAAGGTGGAGCCGGGCTCGTAGAGATCCTGCACCGACCATTCCCGGAACAGGCCCGGCGAGAACCGCCAGAATTCGTTGGGGTCGTAGCTCGGAGCCGAGGCGAGGGCCAGCAGCTCGCCATTGCGGACATCCATCACCATGGCGGTGCCCCGCTTGGCGCGCCACTGTTTCATCTGCTTGACCAGGGCCTGCTGGGCCACCTGCTGCAGCCGGGCGTCGAGGGTGAGCTGCAGCCGCAGGTCATCGGTATAGAGCACCCCGGGCTGGAGACCGTCGGGCAGGGGGGTGCCATCGGCACCGCGCCGCAGGGCGCGGACGCTCTCCTGGCGTTTCAGGTCCCTGTCCCGGCTCTGCTCCAGGCCGGCCTGGGCGACCCGCTCCAGGTTGAGGAACCCGACCACGTTGGCGAACAGCTGGCCCTGGGGGTAGATCCGCTGGGGGTAGGGCTCCAGATCCAGGCCGCTGATGCCCAACTCCCGGATCAGCGCGGCGGTGGCCGGATTGAGATCGGTGGCGAGTTTCACGCCGCTGCGCCGGTTCCCCATGCTGTGCAGCAGATCGGCCGGCGGGACCGAGAGGACCCCGGAGAGCTTCTTGGCGACGTCGGTGGCGCTGCGGGTGAGGGTCGGGGGATCGCCGGGAAAGTTGAAGTAGCGGGGATGGGCCCAGAGGGTGAAGCGTTCCTCATCGAGCGCCACCAGGCGCCCCTGGCGATCCACGATCGGACGCCGCTTGCCGATCGGGGCGACCTTCTGGGTCTGGATGGCCCGCGCCCTGGCCTGCAGGCGGTCGCCCTCCTTGACCTGCAGCCAGGCCAGCCGCCCCGCCAGGGCGAACAGCGCGATGGCAAGCAGGAGATAGACGCTGAACAGCCGGATGGCCGGCACCGGCTTGAGCGCGATGACCCGCCGTTGGGAGGCTCGCGGCGAGGGTTCCACCCCGGCGGTCCGGGGCCGCAGCGGCAGAGGCGACGGACCCGCTGGGGAGCGACGCACCACGGTCAGTATCCGGGGCGAATGGAGCGGACCGGCAGACTGGCCAGCCCCGAATCCACCTGGCGGAGCAGCTGCCGGGTCATCGGCGCGATCGGCCCACTGGGGGAAGGGGCCGGTACGTGGATCAGGCGGTGAATGCTGGTGGGGATCAGCTGGCCGGGGCGGCGGGCCACCTGGAGGTGGTGCTGCTCCAGCTGGGCGGTGGATTCCTGCAGCCGGTGACCCAGCACCTGGGAGCGCTCCAGACGCTCATAGCTCTGGGTCCACTGCCCCTGCCAGTGGAGGGTGAGCACGGTCAGACCGAGCATGGAGCCCCCGAGGGCCAGCAGCAGACCGTCGGTGGCCTTGTGCAGGGCGGCGAGCCAGGGGGCCTGGCGGGCGACCCGCCGGCTGGAGAGGGACCCCTCGATCAGGTCGAGCGGCCGGCGATGGCTCGCTGGCTGCGGCGATGGAAGGGCGACCAACGGATCCTCGGATCACTTCGCAAGTGAACCATGGGACGGCAGGGCCAGCAAGGCGTGCGTCAGGCGGCCAGCAAGAGGAGATTGACGAAGGTGAGGCCGTTCCAGAAGGCGTGCAGCCAGATCGAGGCGCTGAGCCTGCCGCTGCTCAGTCTGAGCCAGCCCAGACCCAGCCCGAGCATGAAAAGCGGCGGCAGTTCGCCCAGGCTGAGATGGGCGATCCCGAACACGGCGCTGCTGAGCACCACTCCCCCCACCGCCCCGAACTGGCGGGCCAGCACCGGCAGCAGGACTCCCCGGAAGATCGTCTCCTCGAAGAACGGCGCCAGCACCACCGCGGTGAAGGCGAAGCAGGCGAGCGCCAGGCTGGCTCCACTGCGCAGCACCAGCTCCAGCAGGGGGTTACTGCCGCCAGGATCCCCCCAGACCAGCTGCTGCAACCAGCTCACCAGGCTCACCAGCGGCAGCACGATCAGCAGGGTCTTCAGGGCCTGCCGCAGGGCCGGCAGCGGGGGGCGCCAGCGGTACTGGAGCCAGCCGCCGGCCGGGGGCGGCCCCGGCCGCCCCCGCAGCATCAGGACCAGGATCGTCAGGGGCGCCGCCATCAGCGCCAGGTAGAGCCCCATCACCCTCAGTCCGTCGACCAGTGAGGGGTCGGGATCCAGGACCGTGAACAGACCGTTCAGCAGGGGGCTGATCAGCAGGGGGATCAACAACTCGCCCATCAGCACGAAGCCGCCGGCGATCAGCAGGACCACATCCACCAGGGTGAGGTCCGGCCCCACCAGGGCCGGCAGGGGAGGCTGCTTGCCACGCCAGCGCTGCCAGATCTCCCGCACCAGCAGCACCATCCCGGCCAGCAGAGCCAGGGCGGGCAGCAGGTGCACCCCCAGCAGTTGCGCCGCCGCCCGCCGTTCCGCCTCCGGCAGGGCGCAGAGCCCGGAGCGATCGGCGCCGCCCTGCAGTGCCTGGCAGCTCAGCCGCCGCACCAGGG
>CAYGQY010000053.1:0-8541 GCA_964352195.1 uncultured bacterium | reverse complement strand
TGGGAGTAGGTCGGAGGAAGGGGCCCGGCCGGTGCTGGCCCCGGCGCCTCGCGTTCGATACCATCGGCTCCCAGCCTTGATGCCGTGACCGTCGCCATCCAGCAGGATCCCCAGCTGCAGCGTCGTCTCCAACAGGACAGCATCCAGCTGGCCGGCAAGACGATCTATCTCAACCCCTTTCTTTACTGGCGCCGCTTCGATGCCAACACTGACCGCTGGCTGCGCGAGCCCGGTCAGATGCAGGAGGAGCAGATCCTGGCCAACCGGGGCCGTTTCTACCCCGAGGTGCTGTGGGATGAACTCCCCGAGGCTGAGCGCCAGGTCAAGGATGCGGCCGTCGAGATGTTCCTCAAGAGCCTGGAGTTGATCAGCACGTTCCATCCCGATCTCAGCGCGGGCCATCTGCTGGAGGTGGAGCGCAAGATGGCCGTCACCAAGAAACGCTCCTTCGAGCGCTGGGTGGAGAAATCCCTGCAGCGTCGCCAGAAGCTGGAGCGCCGCGAACGGGCCCGCTTCGACCGGGAGCGCACCCTGCGGGGCTGGGGTGAGTGGCTCACCCTCGATGTCACCCGTCAGGCCCTGCTGCCGATCACGGCCCTGGTGGCCCTGGGCGTGTTCGGAGGCTGGTGGGTGGGCTCCCAGGAGTTCTGCCGCCAGGTGATCCTGGAGCCGGGGATTCAGCGCACCCCCTGACCCGCACCAGCCCCCGGCCGGTGGGCGCGGCAGACTGGACGTTCCGCCCGGTGATCGCCACCGTCGCGGGCCGTCCGGTCCCCCCGTTCCATGGCAGCTGATCCCCTTGATTCCCTGCGGCTCGCCCTGATGCAGGAGGTGCTACCCGTGGGCATGGCGGTGGTGGAGCGAGCCCGGCGCGGTGGGCCCCGTCAGGTGGTGGAGGCCTTCACCGCGTCCCCCGATCCCCTGGCCCAGCTGCGAGAGGAGGGGGACGCCGCTGCCCGGGCGGTGCGGGAGAGTCTCGATCAACTCCAGCCCGGCCTCGGCAACCCGGTGCTCAAGGTGGAGGTCCACGACGTGCCCGCCAGCCCGGTGGATCCCGGTGATCCCAGCCGGGAGATCGGCGAGCTCCCGGAGTCCGGGGTGGGGGCGTCGCTGGAACGGGGGGATCCCCAGGCGGAGCGCCAGGCCCTTCAGTTCGCCCTGACGCGGATCTCCGAGCGGCTGACGCAGCTCGAAGGGCGGCTCGGGGCCTGATCCGATGGGAACCGGCTTTGTTCCCGGTCAGCCGCGCCACGCCGGCATGCGCCATCAGCCCGCCTGGCTGCTGGGCTTGATCCTGCTGGCCGCCACCGCCATGGGGATGCGACTGGCCTGGCTGCAGCTGGTGGAGGGTCCCGAGAACCGCCTGAGGGCCGATCAGAATCGCATCCGGCTGGTTCCCCGCCATCCCATGCGCGGGCGGCTGCTCGATCGCAACGGTGAGGTGCTCGCCACCAACCGGCTCACCTACAAGCTCTACGTCCAGCCCCGGCTGGTCCGTGAGGAGCGCTGGCCCCGGTTGCGCGACCGGCTGGCGACGGTGCTCTCCCTTCCCGCCGACCGGCTCGAGCGCCAGTACCGGCAGGGCCGCCGGCAGGATGGCTTCCGCGTCGAGCTGGCCGGTCCGCTCAGCGTCCAGCAGGTGCTCCGCTTCCGAGAGCAGGCCCCCGGCCTCGATGGCGCCGAGGTGGATGTGGATGTGCTCCGCTCCTATCCCAATGGCTCCCTGGCGGCCCATGTGCTGGGCTACACCAGTGGCATCACCGAGGAGGAGTACGCCCGTCTCGAGGAGTCCGGCTATCGCCTCCAGGATCGGATCGGCCGCACGGGGCTGGAGCGGGTCCATGAGTCCCATCTGCGGGGTGAGTGGGGGGGACAGCAACTGGAGGTGGATGCGGCCGGACAGGTCCAGCGGGTCCTGGGCGCCAAGCAGGCCCGGGCCGGCAAGGATCTGCAGCTCACCCTCGACCTGAACCTCCAGCGCACCGCCGAGCGAGCGCTCGACAAGGTCGGCAAGGGGGCGATCGTGGCGATGGACCCTCGCACCGGGGCCATCCGGGCGATGGCCAGCCGCCCCGGGTACGACCCCAACCTTTTTTCCGACGGTCCCACCACCGCCCAGTGGAACGAGCTGAACCGACCGGAGGCGCCGATGCTCAATCGCGCCATGCGGGCCTTCCCCCCGGCCAGCACCTTCAAGCTGATCAGCGCCATCGCCGGCCTGGAATCCGGGCTCTATGGACCGACCTCCACGATTCCCACCTCCAATTCCTTCTGCTACGACGGCCAGTGCTACGCCGATCACGGCAGTTTCGGAAGCATCGGCTTCCCCCTGGCCCTGGCGGTGAGCAGCAACAGCTTCTTCTACCGGCTCGCCCTCCGGGTGGGACCAGACGAACTGTTCAAGGCCGCCCGGCGGATGGGTTACGGCAGCCCGACCGGGATCGAACTCAGCGCCGAGGACAGCCCCGGCCTGCTGGGCGATCAGGCCTGGAAGCTGGACACCCTCGGCGAGTCCTGGACCTCGGTGGACACCATCACCTCCTCGATCGGTCAGGGGGCCGTGTCGGTGACGCCCCTGCAGATGGCCCGCCTCTATGCGGCCGTCGCCAACGGCGGCTGGCTGGTCACCCCCCATCTGGTGGAACGGGATCTGCCGCGCCGCTGGATCGGGCTCAAACCCACCACCCTGGCGGTGTTGCGTCAGGGCCTGCGGGAGGTCGTGACGATCGGCACCGCCACGAGCCTCAACGACCCCAGCCTTCCCCCGGTGGCGGGCAAGACGGGAACCGCCGAGGATCCGCCCCGGCCCGACCATGCCTGGTTTGGTGGCTACGCCCCGGCTGACAAGCCCGAGCTGGTCATCATTGCCTTCGGTGAGAACAGCGGGGGATACGGCGGCACCGTGGCAGTTCCGATGGTGAAGGCGCTGCTCGCCACCTGGTTCCAGGGCACTCAGGCCGCCAGCTGCAGTGGGACTCCCGCCACCTGCCGGTAGAACCCGCGCAGCTGGTCGGTGGCGCCGGCCCAGCCCCAGCGTTCGGCTTCGCGGCGGGCGGCCCCGCGCAGCTCCTCTCGGCGCTCCGGACTGGCCAGCAGGCGGGAGGTGGAGGCGGTGAGGCTGGTCGGCTCGTCGGGGTCATACAGGCAGCCGTTCACCCCGTCGGTGACGATGTCGGGGATGCCGCCGCGCTGGGCGCCCACCACCGGGCAGCCCGCCGCCATCGCTTCCAGCAGCACCAGTCCGAGCGTTTCGGTGCTGGAGGGGAACAGGAAGGCGTCCGCACTGGCGTAGGCGCTGGCCAGGGCTTCACCGCCCAGGTAGCCCACGAATGTGGTGGCCGTTCCCCCGAAGACCCGCTCCAGCTGCTGGCGGTGGGGGCCATCGCCGACCAGGGCGAGACGGGCCTCGGGCAGGGCCTCGAGCACCGGACGGATCCGCTCGATCTGCTTCTCGGCCGAGAGCCGGCCCACGTAGAGCAGCAGGCTGTCGCTGGCGGAATGGTGCCCCAGCAGGGTGCGGCGCATGGCGTCGCTGCGCAGCTCGGGGCGGAACAGCTCGGTGTCGACACCGCGTTGCCAAAGGGCGGTGTGCTGGATGCCCCGCTCGCTGAGTTCCTCGACCATGGCCGAGGAGGTGCACAGGTTCAGATCGGCCTGGTTGTGGGCGGCCTTGAGCAGTTCCCAGAGCACGGGCTCGAAGACGCCCATGCCGTAGTGCTCCAGATACTTGGGCAGATGGGTGTGGTAGCTGGCGACCAGGGGGATCTGGCGCGTGCGTGCCATCCAGATGCCACCGAGGCCGAGCACGGCCGGATTCACCACATGCACCACCTCGGGCCCGAAGGCCTCAAGGGCTTCGGCCACCGAGGGCCGGGGCAGGGCCAGCTTGAGTTCGGGGTAGAGCGGCAGGGGCATGGCGGGCACCCCGATCACCCGCGCCCCCATGTAGACCTCCGGTGCGCCCTCCGGGCAGAACAGCAGCACCTCGTCACCACCGCCCACCAGGTGCTCCACCGTCTTGGTCAGACGCGTGACGATCCCGTCGACCTTGGGCAGGAAGGTTTCGGTGAACAGGGCGATCTTCACAGTGGGCGCATGTCCGGATGTCCCTGGGTCAGACCCCGGCCTTGAGGGTCGCCGCCTGGGTGGTGGTCCAGGTGGAGCTGCAGGGAATCCGGGAGCGATCACAGCGATCGGCCCAGCGCCGCGCCACATCCACCACTTCGCCGAGCAGGCCGTCGTCGAGAGTGGTGGGTTTGAGGCCGAGCTCGATCAGGCAGCGGTTGTCGACGATCAGATCGTTCTCGATCGCTTCCTTGCGGGGATTGGGCAGGTGGTTGACCCGGGCGCCGGTGACGGCGGCCACCTTTTCGGCCAGGTCCTTGACCTTGTGGCTCTCAGTCATCTGGTTATAGATGCGCACCTTCTCACCACTCACGGGGGGATGGTCGACCGCCAGCTCCACGCATTTCACCGAATCGCGGATGTGGATGAAGGCCCGGGTCTGGCCGCCCGTGCCATGCACGGTGAGGGGATAGCCGATCGCGGCCTGCATCAGGAAACGGTTGAGCACGGTTCCGTAGTCGCCGTCGTAGTCGAACCGGTTCACCAGACGGGGATCGCGGTCGGTCAGCTCGGTGTTGGTGCCCCAGACGATGCCCTGGTGCAGATCGGTGACGCGAATCCCGTCGTTCTTGTTGTAGTAGTAGAAGAGAAGCTGATCCAGTGTCTTGGTCATGTGATAGACGCTTCCGGGATCGGTGGGGTGCAGGATCTTCTCCCGGAAGCGGCTGCCGTCGGCCTGGGGCACTTCCACGGTGAGGTAGCCCTCGGGGATAGTGGCCCCGCGATGGGAGCCGTAGCCGTAGACCCCCATCGTGCCCAGGTGCACGATGTGCACGTCGAGACCGCTTTCCACGATGGCGCAGAGCAGGTTGTGGGTGCCGTTGACGTTGTTGTCGACCGTGTAGCGCTTGGTGGCGCTCGACTTCATCGAGTAGGGGGCGGCCCGCTGCTCGGCGAAATGCACGACTGCGCCGGGTTGCTCGCTGCGCAGCAACTCCAGCAGCTGGGCGTAGTGCTGGGCGATGTCGAGATGGACGAAGCGGATGGCGGCCCCGCCGGTCTCCTCCCAGGCCCGCAGGCGGTCGTGAACCGTGGCGATCGGAGTGAGGGATTCCACGCCCAAGTCCACGTCGATCTTGCGGCGGCTGAGGTTGTCAACGATGACCACGTCATGCCCGGCATCCGCCAGGTTCACGGCGCAGGGCCACCCGCAGAAGCCGTCGCCGCCGAGAACGAGAACCTTCACGTCTGAACTCCTGCTGAACGAGCCGATGCTCCTTTGGGCAAGCTACTACAGGCGTTCGGCCCCCCCCGGGCCGAGTCCCGGCGCCGGAGCCCTCAGCTGATCTGGACGGCCACGGCGACCATCAGCAGCACCAGCACCGCACCGCCCATCAGCAGCATCGTGGCGGAGCGGCTGAGGCCCTCGCCGTTCTCGACCACTTCCATGCGGGGTTCCTTGGCGAAGGCGTTGAGCCTGCCGCCATCTTCCTTGGTGACCGACATGGGAGTGCCCCCGGGGAAGTCGCAAAACTACCCAGTGGTCGGGGGGATGCCACCGGAGCGGCCGGGAACGTCACGGGCCGTTGCGTCGCGTCCGCTCCGGTCCGGCTCCGATGCCCGGCGCCGCCAGGGGAGGAGCGGCCGTGCCCACCCGGCCCTGGAGAGGCGAACTGGGGCTCGCCTCCTGCCGCCGCGGCAGTCTGCCGGCGAGGTAGGCGGTGCGTCCGGCCGCCGTGGCCTGGGCCATGGCCTGCGCCATCGCCGGCGGATCCCCCGCCAGGGCGATGGCGCTGTTGATCAGCAGGGCGTCGGCCCCCATCTCCATGGCCTGGGCGGCCTCGCTCGGCACGCCGAGGCCCGCATCCACCACCACCGGCACGGTGGCCGACTCAATGATCAGGGCGATGTTGGCGGCGTTGCGGATTCCCTGCCCGGAGCCGATCGGCGAACCCAGCGGCATCACGGTGGCGCAACCGGCCTCCTGGAGCCGGCGGGCCAGCAGCGGATCGGCGTTGATGTAAGGGAGCACCGTGAACCCCTCCTTGACCAGCTGCTCGGCCGCCTCCAGGGTCCCGAACGGATCCGGCAGCAGGTAGGGACCCTCGGGGATCACTTCCAGCTTCACGAACCGGTTGTCCTCCTGGCCGACCAACCGGGCCAGCTCCCGCCCCAGCCGCGCCACCCGCACCGCCTCCTCGGCGGTGGCGCAGCCCGCGGTATTGGGCAACATCCAGATGCGGCTCCAGTCGATCGCCTCGATCAGGCCTCCATGGCCGGGGGCCGCCGCCTGGACGCGCCGCACCGCCACGGTGACGATCTCGCAGCCGCTCGCCGTCAGGCTGGCCTGCATGACCTGAAGGCTGGGGTACTTGCCGGTGCCGGTCATCAGCCGGCTGCCGAAGCGCCGACCCCCGATCACCAGGGCCTCGTCCCGCCGCGGGAGTTCGGGCTGGGGATGGTCGCGGGCAGACGGGTCCATGGAGCGAAACTACCGTGAACGGCGGAGCGCTCGCCCGGGCCCGCTCCCCCTAGCCTGAGTCCCTCTCCAGGATCGCCGTGATGCCGCCGCTCCCCACCAGCACCCCGCCACGGTCGCAACCGTCCGGAGGGTTGGCGACGCTGGCCGCGCTGGCGGCCCTGCCGCTGCTGGCCGCCCAACAACCGGCTCTGGCCGCCAGCCCCCTGCCCCTGGGCAGTGTGGTGCCCTTCACGATGCCGGAGCCCTCGTCAATCGATTCGTTCGACTCCGACCTCGGCCCCGTGGAGACTTTTGACCCCTCCGGTCGGGCCATCGACATCGCCCGGGACCTGCCCAGGGTCTGGACGGGCATCTACCGCTCCTTCACCGATGCGGTTCCCGTGGAGGTGGAGCTGCGCTTGGAGGACCCCGCCCCGATGGGACAGATGGTCGTGCTGAATGGCTCACTCAGCGTGGCGGGTCAGGTGGTGCCGGTCCAGGGCACGATCAACGCCAAGTCGGATCAGCTGGATCTGCTGCTCCTCTGCGACTGTGTTGTGGCCGGCATGGAGGCCGGGGGCGAATTCTCGGGCGTTCAGGGCCTCAGTCTCTCGGGCTGGGTGGCGCCGCGGCTCACCAATCCCGGCGGTCGTCTGGATCTGCTGCCGGTGAGCGTGTCCGCTGGCTCCGGAGCGGCCCCACCGGCGGGGCCGGTGCGCGGCCTCTGGTGAGCCCGTAAGGACGGCCGGGGGTTGATCAGGCCGGGCCCGAACCTTGGTCCTTGGAGGGTCCCAGCCCTGGGCTCTCCACCGGGCTGTCGTCCGCTCCGCCGGGATGGCGGCGATCCAGCAGCTTGAGGCGTTTCCGGCTGGTGGCGTTGGCGGGATCGAGTTCCAGGGCCCGTTCATAGGAGCGCCGTGCCTCCTCCGGCTTGCCCTGCCGTTCAAGGGCATAGCCCAGGTTGTTGAGGGCCACCGGGTAATCGGCCTTGGCCTGCAACGCCGCCCGGTAATGGCGGATGGCCCGGGGGTAGTTGGTCTGGGCCGCCAGGGCGAAGCCGAGGGCGTTCTCGATTAGGGCGCGGGCCTCTCCCGGTTCCCCTTCCGAGCGCTTCAGGGCCAGCTTCAGGGAATCCACGGCCTCGCCATAGAGCCGCTTGCGCAGCTGCACCGAGGCCAGCTCGTAGAGGGTGGCCGGATCCTGGCCCTGTGGCGTGTTTCGGCTGCCCTCCAGCCGGGCCAGGGCCACTTCATCGCGGCGCACACGAAAGACCTGCAGGGCGATCACCACGGAGGCGCCGCCCAGCAGCACGATCAGCCCGATCAGATAGGCCTGGGGAAGGAAACTGCTCATCGGACCTGGCCGCAGGAGGGGATCAGCGCAGGTCGGCCTGCGGGAGTCAGGTGCGGGCGGCGCCCACCACGGCCGAGAAGCTGGCGGGGTCGGCCAGGGCCAGCTGGGCAAGCATCTTGCGGTTCAGCTGCACATCGGCCTTCTTGAGCCCGCCGATCAGGCGGCTGTAGCTCAGACCGTTGATCCGGGCGGCCGCATTGATGCGGGCGATCCAGAGGCGGCGGAAGTCGCGCTTGCGGCGGCGGCGGTCGCGGTAGGCGTTGCAGAGGGCTTTCATCACCCGCTGGTTGGCGGTGCGGAACAGGCTGCCGTTGCTGCCCTGGAAGCCCCGCGCCAGGCGAAGGATCTTGTTGCGGCGCTTGCGGGCGACATTGCCCCTCTTGACGCGGGCCATGGAAAACTCTCGGGTGAACTTCGGGTGAACTGGTGCGGCGGGCCCGGGGGCCCGGCCTCAGCCGGCGTAGGGGAGCATGCGGCTCACGTTGTCCGCGTCGCGCTCATCGACCATCGCCATGGTGCCGAGGTAACGCTTGCGCTTCGGGCTCTTGTGATCGAGCAGATGGTTGTGAAAGGCGCGGCGGCGCATGAATTTGCCGCTGCCGGTGACCTTGAACCGCTTGGCGGCGGCTTTTCGGCTCTTGAGCTTCGGCATCGCGTCCGGT
>CAYGQY010000052.1:0-8657 GCA_964352195.1 uncultured bacterium | reverse complement strand
GCCCGACCCGCGGCCGCCGCCCCCCCCGGCGGCGGACCCGCTGCCGGGGGGGGGGGCGCCGAGTCCGCGGCCCACCTGGATCCCCTCGCCCTGGCCCCACAAAGCCTGCAGTTCTGGCGCTGGCCGGAGCCTCCCCAGCACGGGCCGGCCCTGTATCTGGTCATGGACCGGCCGGCCCAGTTGGATCACCCCCTGCTGCTCTACGTCGGGGAGACCGGATGCGCCGATCGTCGCTGGAAGGGGGAGCACGACTGCAAGGGCTACCTGGCGGCCTATGGCGAAGCGCTGCGGCGGGCCGGCCTCGAGGCCGGCTGCAGCATCCGCTTCTGGGCCGATGTGCCCGCGGCGGTCCGGCCCCGGCGGGCCCTGGAGCAGGCCCTGATCCGGCTGTGGCAGCCCCCGTTCAACAAGGAGACCCGCCAGCGCTGGGCCACCCCCTTCACCAGCGATCCGGGCTGAGTCCCGTCGCTACGATCGCGGTCCGAAGGCCCCTTTCCCATGCGGTTCAGCTGCGCATCCACCCCTCTGGCCGACTGGAATGGCGATGCCCTGGCCGTGGGCCTGTTCCAGGACGAGCAGGGTCCGCTGCTGCAGACCCTGGAGGCCCACCTCGGCACCGATCTCGCCCCCTTTCTGGCCCAGCGACTCTTCCAGGGCAAGCCGGGGCAGACGGTGGCCCTCTCCAGGCTGGAGGGCCACCCCTCCAGCCTGGTGCTGGTGGGTCTGGGGCCGGCGGCCCGCTTCGATGGGGCGACCCTCCGCTCCGCGGCGGCGGCGGCGGCCCGGGCGCTGCCGCCACGTGGGGTCGAGGCTCTGGGGATGGCCTTCCCCTGGGCAGACCTGGATCCGTCCGAGGCGGCCCGCACGATCGCCGAGGCCGTCCGCCTGGCCCTGTACGCCGATGATCGCTTCAAGAGCGAGCCCGAGTCCCGCTCCACCCCGGCCACGGTGACCCTGCTGGGTTTGCCGGAGACGGCCGGGGCCGGCCTCGAGACCGTGGCCGCCACCTGCGCCGGGGTGGAGCTGGCGCGCCAGCTGGTGGCCGCTCCCCCCAACGTGGTGACGCCCCAGGCCCTGGCCGACACGGCCCGGGAAATCGCCAGCCGCTTCGGCCTGGAATTGAAGGTGCTGGAGCGCTCCGACTGCGAGGCGCTGGGAATGGGGGCCTACCTGGGCGTGGCGCAGGGGTCGAGCCTGCCGCCCCAGTTCATCCATCTCACCTACCGCCCTGAGGCGGGGGCCGGGCGTCGGCTGGTGCTGATCGGCAAGGGCCTCACCTTCGACTCGGGTGGATACAACCTCAAGACGGCCGGATCCCAGATTGAGATGATGAAGTACGACATGGGCGGCAGTGCCGCGGTGCTGGGAGCCGCCCGCGCCATCGGCGAGCTCAGGCCGGCGGGTGTGGAAGTGCACGTGATCGTGGCCGCCTGCGAAAACATGATCAGCGGGGGGGCCATCCATCCCGGTGACATCCTCACCGCCTCGAACGGCAAGACGATCGAGATCAACAACACCGACGCGGAAGGGAGGCTCACCCTGGCGGATGCCCTCGTCTACGCCGCCTCCCTCGAGCCCGACGCGGTGGTGGACCTGGCCACCCTCACCGGTGCCTGCGTGATCGCCCTGGGTGAGGAGATCGCTGGCCTCTGGTCCCCCTGCGATGCCCTGGCCCGGGCCCTGCTCGACGCCGGAAGCCGCGGAGGTGAACAGTACTGGCGCATGCCGCTCCAGGCTTCCTACAAGGAGGGCCTCAAGAGCCCCGTCGCCGACCTCAAGAACACCGGCCCCCGCCCCGGTGGAGCCATCACCGCCGCTCTCTTTCTGCAGGATTTCATCCCGGCGGCGATCGCCTGGGCCCACCTCGACATCGCCGGCACCGTCTGGAGTGAGAAGGGCCGGGGGGCGGATCCGGCCGGGGCCACCGGCTTCGGGGTCCGCACCCTGGTGAACTGGGTCTGCGGAGGCGGTGCCGCTTAAGGTTGTCGCCACTGACGCCGGATTCCGACGCCATGGCCGCTCACAAGATCCGCTGGTACATCCGGGCCCAGCTGGGCGTGTTGCTGCTTCCGCTCGGGATCGTTCTGGTCGGCGAAGCCATCACCCGCCGCACGTTGCAGCTCACCCCGAATCTGGGGGCTCCGGGGCCCTGGTTCTGGTATGGCACCCTGGGCCTGATCTGCGTCACGGCCGGGGTGGGCCTGATGGTGGAGAGCGGCCTGCTGCGGGGCTACCCACGGGGAACCTCCGCCTTCAAGTCCGATCCCGGGCCCTGAGGGCTCAGGCGGCCACCGGTTTGCTGTCCCCCCTCCGGTTCAGGAGGGAGCCGGGCTCCTCCAGCTCATGGATCTGCCAGCGGGCCCGTTCACCGAAGGCCCGCAGCAGCCGATCGAGATCATCCACGGCCTGCTTGGGGCTGTCATAGGGACCGATATGCCGGGTCAGCAGACCGTCGCGGATCGTCAGCAGATACATACCCAACTCCGCACGCCACAGTGAACAACGCTAGGTGGACGGCTGGATTCTGGGAAGAGTCGGCTGTCACACTCACCCCCGCCGTCCCCAGGGAAGAGCGGTGCGGGCCTTGGCACCCCAGAGCCGATCGAGCCGCCGGTCCCGCCCGCAGGACCAGCGGTAGTAGGTGTATTTGGCCTTGTTCCGCTCGGCGTAGTTCTGGTGATAGTCCTCGGCGGTCCAGAACCGATCAAGGCGACGCAGCTCCACCCGGATCGCGGCGGGGCTGAGGCCCAGCTCACGGGCCGCCGCCTGCTGGCTGGCCCGGGCCTGCTCCTGCTGCTGTGGCCCCCGGGTGAAGATCGCCGGCCGATAGGAGGGACCGCGATCACAGAACTGGCCGCCACCATCGACGGCGTCGACGTTGCGCCAGTAGGCGCGCAGCAGGGTGGGGTAGGAGAGGCGTGTGGTGTCGAAGCGGATCCGCACACTTTCGATATGGCCGGTGCCCCCGGCGGTGACCTGGCGGTAGGTGGGCGAGGCCACCGTGCCGCCGCTGTAGCCGCTCACCGCCTCCACCACCCCCGGGAGCGACTCGAGATCGTGTTCCAGGCACCAGAAACAGCCCCCCGCCAGGACGGCCTCCTCGATCGCGGCCAGAGCCGGAGCCGCCGGGCCCAGCAGCAGCAGCAGGGCCAGTAGCAGGGGCAGGGGCCGCCAGGAGGTCCAGGGGGGGCGCTGTGGCCCGATGCGGCGCTTCATGGGACAGGTTCTGGCTCGGTCGCCGGAACGGCGAACTGGTCGAGGATCTCACGGGCGGCCCTGCGGGTGACGCCGGGTTCCCCGAGCAGGCCGCGCAGCCGGTCGTAGCCGGTCAGCATCCGCTCGCGGGCCGGGCCCGGATCCAGCAGGGGGAGGGCCGCCACGACGATCGCGGCGGGGGTGAGGTCGTCCTGGAGGAGTTCCGGCACCAGCCGCTCCCCCAGCACCAGGTTCACCGGAGAGATGTGGGGCACGTTGAAGCCCAGCAGCCGCTGGGCCACGAAGGCCGTGACCCGGCTGAGCCGGTAGCCCACCACCTGCGGCACCCGGCGCAGGGCGAGCTCAAGGTTCACGGTGCCGGATTTGGTCAGAGCCAGGTCGGCCACGGCGCAAAGGGCCGGTTTGAGGGCGTCGGAGCGGGAGGCGGGAATCACGCTGGCCTCCACTCCCGCCTGCTTCAGCTGCTGGGCCAGGGGCTCCTCGAACGCCGCCAGGCCGGCCGGAACGAGCACCCGCAGGCCGGGGCGGAGGCGCTGCAGTTCGCTGGCGGCGGCGGCCAGCGTCGGCATCAGATAGCGCATCTCCTGGGGACGGGAGGCGGGCAGCACCAGCAGGACCCGCTCATCGGGGCCGAGCCCGAGCAGTACCCGGGCCTGCTCGGGCGACGGCGGATCGGGCAGGGTGTCGATCAGGGGATGGCCGACCCAGGTGACCCGGGCACCACGGGCCGCATAGAAACGGGCCTCCTCCGGGAAGATCGCCAGGATCCGGTCGGTGAAGCCGATCAACCGGGTGGTGCCCCCCTCCCCCAGCCGGAAGGCCCACTCCTGGGGGGCGATGTAGTAGAGGATCGGCACCGATGGACAGGTGCGTCGGATGCGGCGGCCCAGGCTGACGTTCGCCCCCATGTAATCGATCAGCACCACCCCGTCGGGGGGGGTGCGCCGCAGCCAGCGGCCGACCCGGCGCTGCAGCCGCAGGGTGGGGAGCACAAGGGGAAGCGCCTCCCAGAGGCCGATCGCGCCCAGGGGGGAGGTGTTCGCCAGCAGATGGGCACCGGCCCGCTCCATCCGCTCCCCCCCCAGGGCCTCGATCTCGAGGGGCAGGGCCCGCCGGACGGCCTCCTCGTGCAGGGCCCGGATCAGCATTCCTCCCTGGAGGTCCCCCGACACCTCTCCGGTGCTGATCAGCAGGCGCACCATCAGCGCTGGGGCGGCAGGGGGCCGCGGCGGCCGGGAGCGATCGAGGCCTCCAGAAATCCACACAGCGCTTCGGAGGCCGGCAGCAGCCGCTCCTGCCGGATGCTCGCCAGCGCCTGCACCAGCACCTCGTCGCCTCGGTACAGGCGGTTCCAGACGCGCTGCAGCTGTTGCAGCTCCTCGCCGCCGTCCTGCTCCGCCAGGCCGCTGCGCTTGAGCCCGATGCGGTTGAGGCCGCGCAGCCGGCCGGGATGCCCTTCCACGATGGCAAAGGGAGGCACATCGCGATCGATGCGGCTCATCCCGCCCACCATGGCCAGCTTGCCGATGTGCACGAACTGGTGAATGCCCGACAAACCACCGATCACGGCCCGGTCGCCGATCACCACATGGCCGGCGATCGCCACGCTGTTGGCCACCACGACCCGGTCGCCCAGTTCACAGTTATGCCCCACGTGGCTGTAGGCCATCAGCAGGTTGCCGCTGCCCAGCCGGGTCTGCTCCCCGTCGGCCGTGGCGCGGTTGATCGTGACGCACTCGCGGATCGTGTTCTCATCCCCGAGCACCACTTCGGTGGGGGCTCCGCCGTACTTGAGATCCTGGGGTTCCAGCCCGATGCAGGCCCCCGGGAAGATCCGGTTGCGCTCGCCCATGCGCACCCGGCCATCGATCACCACATGGGGGCCGATGCGACAGCCCGCCCCGAGCTGCACCTCAGGACCGATCACCGAGAACGGACCGATCTCCACACCCTCGCCGAGCTGGGCACGGGGGTCGACCACCGCGGTGGCGTGAATGGTCGTTTCCACGGCTGTGCGGGTCATCGGCTCAGTCCACCAGGGAGAACATCAGTTCCCCGGAGCACACCAGGTCCGAGGCGACGGTGGCTTCGGCCCTCACTTTGCCGAACCTCCTGCGCTTGAGGCTCAGCAGCTCGCAGCTGATCAGCAGCTGGTCCCCCGGCACCACCGGCCGTCGGAAGCGCACCCCGTCGATCCCGGCGAACACGAACAGCCCCTTGGGAAGATCGGGCATCTGGGTGACGATCAACCCGCCCACCTGGGCCATCGCCTCGACGATCAACACTCCGGGCATCAGCGGACGACCGGGGAAATGCCCCTGGAACTGGGGCTCGTTGAGGGTCACGTTCTTGAGCGCCACGGCCCGTTTGCCGGGCTCATAGTCGATCACCCGGTCCACCAGGGCGAAGGGGTAGCGGTGGGGGAGCAGGTTGAGGATCTGCTCGCTGGTGAGCAGGGGGGCGCCGGCGGAGGGAACGGACAACGGGCTTCAGGTCGATCGGGACTGGGCGGCCAGGGCTGACGCCAGAGCGGTGTGCAGCCGGTGAGATCCGCGGAAGGCGAACACCTGGGCCTGGGGCAAGCCCACCAGCGCCAGGTCCCCCAGCAGGTCCAAGAGCTTATGGCGCACCGGTTCCTGCTCGAATCGCAGCGGTGGATTGAGCCAGTGGTCTCCAGCGCAGACCAGGGCATTGTCGAGGGCCCCGCCCCGGATCAGACCGGCGGCCCGGAGCTGCTCGATCTGGTCGCGGAAGCCGAAGGTGCGGGCTGGGGCGATCTGATCGACGAAGCCGGCGGGGGTGAGATCGAGGCTGAATGACTGCTGGCCGATCGCCGCCTGGGAGAAGGTGATCGCCGCCCCGATCCGGGGTCGCTCGCTGGGCATGGCGATGGCGAAGCTCTGGCCTTCCACGACGGTGACGGGCGTGCTCAGCACCTGCAGCGCGCTCCGGGGGCCCAGATCCTGGAGACCGGCTTCGGCGATCGCCTCCACCCAGGGCAGCGCCGAGCCGTCGAGCAGCGGCACTTCCTCCCCCTCCACCAGAATCTCGAGGTGGGAGAGCCCGGTTCCGGCCAGGGCCGCGAGCAGATGTTCCACCGTGGCGAGGCGACGCTGGCCGAGGCGCAGGGCCGTGCACAGCTGGGTGTCGCTCACCTGGGAGGGGTGCAGCGGGATCAGTGCGGCGGAGGCCGCATCCAGCCAGCCCACGGCGAAGCCGGCCCGCTCGCTCGGCTGCAGTCGCACCCGGCAGGATGCGCCGCTGTGCAGGCCGATGCCGGCCCGCTCGACGGGGGCCGACAGCGTCCAGGCATGGCCGTAATCCTCGGGCCAGGCGGTCACTTAGAACTTCCAGCCGACACCGAGATTGAAGCGCCAGTCCCCGCTGAAGTCCTCGCTGGCCACCTCGAGGCGCAGAGGCCCCACTGGTGTGGTGACGATCAGGCCGGTACCCACCGAGAAGCCGCTTCCCGGCTTGTTGAGCAGGGTGCCGGGATTACCCGGAACTCCCGCCTGGGAGCCGAAGGTCGTACCGCCGTCGATGAACAGTTCTCCGCTCACGATGCTGAACAGCGGAAAGCGGTATTCGATCGTGGCCTCACCGAAGCTGCGGCCGACTCCGAGGTCGCAGTCGGCATAGCCGCGAACGGAGTTGGAGCCGCCCAGGCAGAAGGCTTCATAGGGGGGCAGATCGCCGATGTTGGTGCCGGCGGACACCTGGAAGGCCAGGGCCTGCTTGCAATCGGGCGTTTCGCCCGGCTTGGGACGACAGCCCTTGTAGAACTTCAGCCAGTTCACTGGAATGAAATAGCTGTAGCTGGCCCGAACGCGGTTGAAGGTGGGGGAATCCTCGCCAACGGAGACGAATTGCTCGGTGCCGACGCTGAGGAAAGAGCCCGAGGTGGGATTGCGGGGGTCGTCAAGACTGTTCCGGGTGATGCCCACCCGAACGCCCAGCAACTGGTTGTTGCGGGCACAGTTGAAGGCGATGCAGATCACGTCGTCGATCGGCGCATCACGGCCGTCGAAGTTGTTGGTGCTGACGCCGAATGGCATGCTGTCGCCAGCGAAGTTCATTGGCGTGACTTCCTGGGCGCTGGCTCCGACCACCACATTCCAGAGCGCCCGCTTGAAGGGATTTCCACCGTTCAGTGGGCGGACGAACTGGATGTTGCCCCCAACGCGCTGAATCACGACGGAATTGCCATCGAAATCGAACCAGCTGTTGTTGGGTGAATCCGATTCCGCTTGGGAGACGGAGCTGAATCTCCGGCCTTCAGGATTGTTGTTGTTGTTGATGTTGAAGGCAACCTTGGTGTTAGGAGCCTCGTAAAAATCGGAAACGGTGTTGATGTTGCCGTTGTCCTGGCTCTGGAAGATCTGAGGAACCTCTCGGCTGAGGAACAGGCGAGCCCGGAAGGCCGTCCGGTATTTGTCGCCCTTGATCCAGGGGTCGGTGAAGGTGATGTCGGCAAGGCCGCCGAACTGGCCGTAGGTGAAGTTGAGACCAAGATCCCAGGCCCGGCCCAGTAGATTGCTGTCCTGTAGCTGGATCTGACCGAAGACCCCCTGGCTCTGGCTGTACCCCAGGCCGCCGGAGAGGGATCCGGATGACTGCTCGACGACACCGAGCACAATGACCACTTCCCCGGGCTTGGCCGGCACTGGGCGCAGGGTGACCTTGATGTCACCGAACAGTCCGGTGCCGTACAGCCGCTTGATGTCCTCCTCGAGATTGCGGCGGTTGAAGGTCTCCCCAGGCTTGATCGAGATCTCCCGGGTGACCACCCAGGTTTTCGTCTTGCCGCGGATCGGCTCACCCTTGTCGTTGGTGGCGGAGCCTTCCTTGTTGAGAAACTGAACTTCCACCGCTTCGACCGTTCCCTCCCGAACGGTCAGCACCACGGTACCGTCGGGGCTGACCCGGTTCGGGCCCGTGACCCGGGCCAGGGAATAGCCCTGATCCGCGTACCACTTCTGCAGGTCCTGCATGCGCGACTGCAGGGTGTTGAGGTTCAGGGTCCGGCCGTAATCGGCGGCGAAGGTGTCGGTGACCACCTCGGGTGGGATCTTGACCTTCTCGGCATCGAACTCCACCGTCTCCAGCACGGGGTTGGCGGTGGCGATCACCACCACCTGAACCCCCAGGGGGCCGTCGACCGGTTGGATGCGGACATCCGAGAACCAGCCGCTGGCGTAGATCGCCGAGAGATCCGTCTGCAGTTCGCTGCGGGTGACCCGGCTGCCGGGGCGCACCACCATCGCGTCGTAGACGGCCAGTTCGAGCCGCTCCCGTTCCGGATGGCCTTCGAGCCCCTGGACCACCACCTCGCTCACCAGCACCTGGGGCTCGGCCGGCTCCGCCGGGGTCAGGCCGGCGGGAGGGAAGCTCGAGGGCGGGGCCGCCGGGGAGGGATCGAACTGGTTGAGCGGGTCGCTCTC
>CAYGQY010000051.1:0-8722 GCA_964352195.1 uncultured bacterium | reverse complement strand
ATCGGGGCCCGGAGGCTCTCCGGGCCCTTTCTCCACTCCCACCTCCCAGCTCCCTCTGCCCTCTCGCCCGGCGCCCCCCATGACCTGCTCCCCCCTTCCCTGTGCCAGCAGTCCCGGCGCCAGGCGATCGCTGCTGAGGGAGACCCCACGGCTCCTGGGTCGCACAGCCACCAGCTGGGTGCTGGCCTTGCTGGCCCTGCCGCTGCTGGCCGTCCAGCTCGTCATCGTGCCCGGCGTGGTCTTGGCGGCCCAGGCACCGCTGGAGCCCGCTGCCCTCGCCAAGGCGGTGGTGGAGATGGAGCAGCTCGACGCGATGCGCGTGTCGCTGGCCTCCACGCTCGAAGGCCGCAGCGAAGAGCCCAGCCTGCAGACCATGAAGGAGGTGTGCAAGCCGGTGGGGATGCGGGCGATGGCGATCGGCAAGGAGAACGGTTGGCAGGTGCGCCAGGTGGCCAGCAAGTTCCGCAACCCCGACCATGCCCCCGCCGGGCCGCAGGAGCAGCAGGTGATGGATCTGCTGGAACGCCATCCGGAGATCACCGGCCTGTGGGAGCCGACCGTCGCCGGGCCGAGCGCCGGTGTGACCTACTACCGCCGCATCAACGTGGAGCCCAGTTGCCTGGCCTGCCACGGCACCAGGGCGAGCCGGCCGGCCTTCGTGAGCGAGAACTACCCCCAGGATCGGGCCTTCGATTTCAAGGAGGGCGATCTGCGCGGCATGTACGCCGTGTTCCTTCCCGAGCTGCAGCAGGCGCTGGTGGAGGTGGAGTGAGGCGGATCGGCTGGATCCGAACGGCGCACCGGGCCGGAGGCGCCGGAGGCGTCAGCGCTTGATCTCGGAGGGATCAACCCCAGGCTGGATCGAACGCCGCCAGGCCAGATAGGGAACGATGGTGACCAGCATCAGCACCCCGTAGACCGCCGAGGGAAGGCTGTAGGCCGAGAGCCCCAGATCCGAGCCGGAGGCCTCCAGCAGCAGGGCGCCCACCGCGATTCCCACCGTGCCGTTCTGGAAGCCGCTTTCGATCGCCACCGTGCTCACCTGGCTGGCTGGCAGGCGCAGCCCCTGGGCCACGGCCGTGCCGATGGCCAGCATGCCCACGTTGAGCGTCAGCAACACCGGCCCCAGCGACGCCAGGTTGTCGATCAGGGTCTGCCATTCGGCCAGGATCGTGACCGCCAGAATCAGCCCGAACAGCCCGGTGGCGATCCGCTCGGCGGGATGCTCCCAGCGCCTGGCCAGTGCGGGTTGCCGCTGCCTCAGCAGCACCCCCAGCAGCACCGGCAGGGTGGTCATCAGACCCATCTTCAGGCCGAGGCCGGTGATGCTCACCGCCGGCAGTGCGGTGCCCATCAGGGCCCGCCCCCCCAGGCTCAGGATCGGCGGCAGGGTGAGCGTGGTGATCAGGCTGGCCAGGGCCGTGAAGGAGATCGAGAGGGCCACGTCACCCCGCGCCAGGCGGGTCATGACGTTGGAGGTGATCCCCCCCGGGCAGCAGGCCAGCACCAGCACCCCCACGCCCAGCTCCCCCGGCAGGTTGAACAGGCGGATCAGCCCGAAGGCCACCAGGGGCAACAGCAGCACCTGAGCGATCACCCCAGCCAAAAGCGGCTGGGGCCGGCGCAGGGCCAGGCCGAAATCCGCCGGGGTGAGTGAAATCCCCAGGGCAACCATGATGAAGGCCAGCGCCAGGGGAAGGACAACGGTGAACATGCCGGCCGGTGACGTCCGGGGATTCTGAGCCGGGGCGACACGGCAGCAGCAGCAGCATCGGTGTCTAAACCGAGTTGCTGGGCGGAAGCTGCGCTGGAGGCAGAAACCGGCGGATGAAGAGGTCCATCGGTGTGGGGCCGCAATGGGGCTGCCAGGCGGCTCCAGGCCACCGCCGCCAGCACTGCACCAGCAGCTGGGCTGGGCCGGCCTGCACCAGCAGGATCCGGTAGCGGTACGCCGCATCGGCGGCCTGAGCTGGACTGCTGAGCACTTCAGCCCGTGCCTGGGTGCTCAGAAAGGCGTTGAAAAAGGCATCGCTGGCTGGGGCTTCCCGCAGGGCAGTGGTGAACCGCCAGGCGGCGCCGGTGGGGTAGCCGTCGTGGTGGAGGTAGAGATGGCGCTCCGGGCTCCCCGGAAAGCCGGCGAAGGAGTAGACGGCGCGGGTGGCCAAGACGGTGGGGCGGCTGCACTGATCAGTGCCCCAGGCGTCTCACAGGGCTGGGCTGAAGGACACCCTGTTGAACGGGTTGAACGGCACGAGCCTGCCTGCAGCGCCGCTGAGGCGCGCTGATCAGTTGTCGATGAACAGCGAATGGGCCGTGCGCACGACCCGTGGATCGGGCTCACAGGCGACGCCCTGGTCTTTGTGCTCGTAGTCCAGGGCGTGGAGGACGCTGCGGATGGCACCGAGGCGGGCCCGTTTCTTCTCGTTCGAGTTGACGATCGTCCATGGCGCCACGAGGGTGTCGGTGGCGAGCAGCATCTCGTTGCGGGCTTGGGTGTAGGCGTCGTACTTCGCCACACTGGCTTCGTCGATGGGCGAAATCTTCCACTGCTTGAGCGGATCGTCGCGTCGATCGTCGAAACGCAGTTTCTGCCTGCCCTGCGACACGGTGAACCACATCTTGAACAGCCTAATTCCACTGCTCACGAGGGATTGCTCAAAGCCGGGAACCTGGCGCAGAAACAGGGCGTGCTGCTGCGGTGTACAGAAGCCCATCACCTTTTCGACGCCGGCCCGGTTGTACCAGGACCGGTCGAACATCGTGATTTCTCCCGCCGCTGGCAGGTGCGGAACATAGCGCTGGAAGTACCACTGGGTTGCTTCGGCATCGTTGGGTTTGGCCAGCGCCACATGTTCACTACCGCGTGGATTGAGGTGTTCGCGGAACCGCTTGATCGATCCACCCTTGCCGGCCGCATCGCGACCTTCGAACAGGATCACCACGCGCTCTCCGACAGCCTTGATGTGACGCTGCGCCTTGAGCAATTCAATCTGGAGCGATTCAAGGTCGCGCTTGTAGGGCTTCTTGTCGATCGTTTCGGCGTAGGGCAGATTGTTCTGCATCTCCTCGATCGACTGAACGGCTGAGGGGTGCTGCTTGCTCATGAGCCTGCTTCATGATCTGGCGATGCTCTCACACCCAGGCGGCGCAGAGCAGCTCCGCCTGGGCGAGCACGGTTTTCACCGCGGCGTCCTGCAGATCGGGGGGATAGCCGTATTTGTTGAGGATGCGCTTCACCATCACGCGGATCCGGGCGCGGGCACTTTCGCGCAGGGTCCAGTCGATCGACACGCTCTTCTTCACCTGGGTGATCAGCTCAGCAGCAATAAGTTTGAGCTTGGCGTCACCCATCGCCTGCACGGCGCTGTCGTTGGCGGCGAGGGCATCGTAGAAGGCGACTTCGTCGTGGCTGAGGCCAAGGGATTCGCCGCGCTTGCTGGCGGCATCGAGTTCCTTGGCGAGGGCGATCAGCTCTTCGATCACCTGGGCTGTGGTGATGGCGCGGCTGTGATAGGCATTCAGGGTGGTTTTGAGCTTTTCGGAGAACACCTGGCTCTGCACCAGGTTGCGCTTGGAGCGCACTTTGAGTTCGTCTTTGAGCAGCTTCTCCAGCAGCTCGGCGGCCACGTTCCTGTGCTTGAGGCCGCGCACCTCAGCCAGGAACTGATCGCTGAGGATGGAGATGTCGGGCCTGGGCAGGCCGGCGGCGGTGAACACATCGATCACCAGGCCATCGGTGGTGATGGCCTGGCTCACCAGCTGGCGGATGGCGGCGTCGATCTGCTCGGGCGTCCGGCTGGTGCCGCTGGTTGCCTTGGAGAAGGCCGCCTGAATGGCCTGAAAGAAACTCACGTCGTCGCGGATGGCGGTGGCCTCGTCGCTGGCGGCGCAGAGGGCGAAGGCGCGGGAGAGTTCGGCCACCACCTGCAACCAGCGCTGCTTGCCGTTCTCCTGCAGCAGGATGTGCTCCTGGCCGGCGGGAAGGAGCTGCAGGCGCTCGCTGGGGGTGCCGCTGCTCCAGGCCGACCAGTCGAAACCGTGCAGCAGATCCGAGGCGATGCCGTGCTTTTCGAGCATCACGGCGATGGCCTGGGCCGGGTCGAAGGTGGGGTCGCCCTGGCCGCCACTTTCGGTGTAGCTGGCCAGGGCGCGCTTGAGCTGATCGGCGAGGCCGAGGTAATCCACCACCAGGCCGCCGGGCTTGTCGCGGAACACCCGGTTGACGCGGGCGATCGCCTGCATCAGGCCGTGGCCCTGCATCGGTTTATCGGCATACATGGTGTGCAGGCAGGGGGCATCGAAGCCGGTGAGCCACATGTCACGCACGATCACGATCCTGAAGGGGTCGGCGGCATCTTTGAAGCGGTTGGCCAGCTGGCGGCGCGCTTCCTTGCTGCGGATGTGGGGCTGCCAGTCGGGGCCGTCATCGGCGCTGCCGGTCATCACCACCTTGAGGGTGTCGTGTGCCCACTCGGGCCGCAGCTGGATCAGGGCGTTGTGGAGATCGACGCAGATGCGGCGGCTCATGCACACCACCATGGCCTTGCCATCCATCGCCTCCAGGCGTTTCTCCAGGTGAGCCACCAGGTCGGCGGCCACGAGCGCGAGGCGATCGGGATCGCCCACCAAGGCTTCGAGGGCGGCCCATTTGGTTTTCAGCTTTTCCTTCTGCGTGAGCTCCTCGCCTTCGGTGATCTCCTCGAACTCGGCATCCAGACCGGGCAGCGCGGCGGCATTGAGGGAAAGCTTGGAGATGCGGCTCTCGTAGTAGATCGGCACGGTGGCCTTGTCGGCCACGGCGCGCTGGATGTCGTAGATGGAGATGTAATCACCGAACACCGCCCGGGTGTTGGCGTCGGTCTGCTCGATCGGGGTGCCCGTGAAACCGATGAAGGAGGCATTGGGCAGGGCCTCACGCAGGTTGCTGGCGAAGCCGTAGGAGATGGCGCCGGTCTTCTCGTTCACCTTGGCGCCGAAGCCGTACTGGCTGCGGTGCGCTTCATCGGCGATCACCACGATGTTCTGCCGGGCGCTCAGCTCGGGCATCGCTTCGCCCCGTTCCGGCATGAACTTCTGGATGGTGGTGAACACCACGCCGCCGCTGGCCCGGTTGAGCAGGTCGCGCAACTGCTCGCGACTGGCGGCCTGCACGGGTGTCTGGCCGAGGATGTCGGCGCAGCGCTGGAACTGGCCGAAGAGCTGGTCGTCGAGATCGTTGCGATCGGTGAGCACCACCAGGGTGGGGTTCTGCATCGCGGCCGCGCGGATCATGCGGGCGGCGAAGAAGAGCATGGTGAAACTCTTGCCGCTGCCCTGGGTGTGCCACACCACGCCGGCGCGGCGGTCGCCCGGCCGGCCGCCCTGGCTGCGGCACGCAGGACCCATGCCGCTGGCGCGCACGGTTTCCTGCACCGCCGCGTTCACGGCATGGAACTGGTGATAGCCGGCGATGATCTTGTGCAGGGCACCTGAATCCGGGTCTTCCTCGAAGACGATGAAGTGCTGCAGCAGATCGAGAAAGCGCTGCGGCGCGAACACGCCACGAATCAGCGTTTCCAGCTCCAGGGCTGTGGCCGGCGCGTCGGCTTCGCCATCGATGCTGCGCCACAGCTTGAACCACTCCTGGTTGGCGGTGATCGAGCCGATGCGGGCCTGCAGCCCATCGCTCACCACCAGGGCAGCGTTGGTCTGGAGGAGTGAGGGAATCTCGGCTTTGTAGGTCTGCAGCTGGGCGTAGGCACTCCAGATGGTGGCGTCTTCAGCGGCGGCGTTCTTGAGCTCAATCAGGCCCAGGGGGAGCCCGTTGAGGAACACCACCAGGTCGGGCCGGCGGTTGTGCTGGCCATCGCTGACGGAGAACTGGTTCACCACCAGCCAGTCGTTGGCAGTGGCGGCGGCGAAGTCGACCAGCCGCACGTGATCGCCGGCGATGCTGCCATCGGGCCGGGGGTATTCCACCGGCACACCTTCACGCAGCAGGCGGTGGAAGGCGCGGTTGGTCTGCAGCAGCGAGGGGGTAGCGAGGCGCAAGAGCTTGCGCAGCGCTTCTTCCCGGGCCTCCTCAGGAATGGTGGGGTTCAGCTGGCGGATGGCCTCGCGCAGCCGGCCCACCAGAACCACATCGCTGAACGAGTCGCGCTCCGCCGCCGGTTCGCCGGGAGCCAGCTGGGGGCCGGGGAGCACGACATAGCCCAGTTCCTGGAACCAGCTGAGAGCCGCCTCTTCGATGAGGGCTTCGTTGAGGGTCATGGCGGATTCAATGGACCCGTCGCAGCCGCGATGGCCCCGCCGACGAAATCCTCCAACGCCAAGAGTATTGGCAGCCACTCCTGCCGATCGATGGTGGCTTCGAACGGGAGGTCGTCGTAGCGGAACAGGGTGGCGAAAGGGGTCAGGTTTTCCACCGTCAGCAGAGCCTCGGGAAGGAGTACATCCAAGGCAGCGAGCAGATCCAGCAGCAGGCCCAGATCATGGGTGCGGGGGTAGTCGTGACCGCCGAGCGCCAGCAATGCCTTGATCAGCTTCTCAGCCGCCTGCTGGGCATGGAAGCCGAGGGTCTCGGTGTTGATGGTGGGATCGTTGATCAGCTTCCGCAGCACGGCAAGGTCTTGCGCAGCCTTGCGTTGCAGCAGCTGGGCCTGCTCAATCGCCCGCATAGAGAACACGGCCTTGCGTGCGGGCAGCGAACTCCACCGTGCCCGGCACCTGGGCGCGGGAGTCGTAGAGGGCCTGGCTGGTGACGATCAGGTCGATCGGCATCAGCAGCCCGCGCAGGACACGGCGCAGGCGCAGCATCTCCTGGTAGCGGTCGGCCACCTGGGCTTCCACCACGAGAAGGTCAAGGTCGTTGGCAACGCTGAGATCACCTGTGGCAGCAGAGCCAAAGGCGATCAGTCGCGTGGGAGCCGCCGCGTCCACCAACCGCCGCACGGCTTCTGCGATCTTCTCGGGGGTCACCGCCCAGGGCTTGCCGGTGACGTCCACCCTCATCATGGCCTTGACAACGCTGCCATCCTCTGGCCTGAGGCTAGACGGTGCCTGGGGTGTTGGCAGGTCTCGTGCCAGTCCCCGATGGCCTGTTAAGTGGCCGTACAATTGCCGGACACCGAGGCAGGCCTGTGGACCCCGGCACCACCCGTTCGCGCAATCGACGCATCGAAGTAAGGGCCACGGCTGAAGATCGCCAACTGATTGATCGGGCTGTCATCGCTTCCGGCACCGATCTCACCGGGTTCGTGATCACCCATCTGCGCCTGGCCGCCCAGCAGGTGCTGGCCGACCGCGAGGAATTCCGCCTTGACCCCGAGGCTCTCGACGCCTGGGAGCGCATCAACGAACGGCCGGCACGTTCGCTGAAGGGTCTGCGTGCGCTGATGGATCGGCCCTCACCGTTTCAGGAGTGAGCGCCGGCACCCTGTCGCCCCGGCTGCTGAGCTCCGCCGATCGCCTCGATGGTTTCGAATGCCGGTCTGAGGAGCAGACGCTCTGGTTGAGAAAGCACGCCCGCCAGGCCCATGCCCGTGGCGGCACCAGCAGGGTGTTCGTGGTCACCGAAGCGGGTGGCTGCGATGTGGTGGCTTTCTATGCCTGGTGCATGGCCAGCATCACGCCGGCGCAGGCCCCGCCGCGGCTGCGCAAAGACGCCGGCCGCTATCCCCAGCCGGTGGCCCTGCTGGCCCGGCTGGGAGTGGACGTTCGCCACGAAGGCCAGGGCCTTGGCGCCGCTCTGCTGGCGGATGTGATCAGCCGCACGGCACAGCTGTGTTCTGAAGTGGGTTGCCGGGGATTGCTCGTGCATGCCGAGAGTGCGTCCGCCCGGGATTTCTATCGGCATCTGATTCCCGAATTTGAGCCTTCTCCCACCGACCCGTTGCACCTTGTGCTGCTGATGAAGGACATCCTGCGGACGTTGCGGTGAGTTCCACAGGACTGATGAGCTAGGCGCGTGGCTGACCGGAGCAGGTGTGCCCGCGCGCGCTTCTCCCGCCTAGCGTTACTAGGTAATACCCGGCACTGGGATTGAGTTACGATGGAGTCCACCGATGCCGCCACCAGCTCGATCACCAGCAAGGGGCAGGTGACCATCCCCAAGGCGTTGCGGCAGCAGTTCGGGCTGGCCAGGGGCAGCCGCGTGCGCTTCGCGTTAGTGGGGGATCACATCGAGCTGCGCCCCTGGAAGCCGGAGCGGCCACTGCCGCAGAGCGGGTTCGGATTGCTGAAGACCAGCCGGCCAGCGGTGCCGGCGGACTTCGACCCCGCCAGCCTGCTGCCCCCGTGATTGGCGTGGACACCTATGTGCTGGCCCGCAACTTCGTGGCGGAGGACGATGCAGATGCGGCTACGGAACGCCAGCGCCGGGCCGCCCGCGATTGATGCAGGTGTTCGACCACCTGCTGGCCCATCCCGGCCTCACGGCGCACACCGGCCACGGCCAGCCCTGGAGCAGGCCGTGGCCGGTGTGCGCCGCGGGCTCGCCTTCGCCGCTGCGCTGCACCATGCAAGCTGCCGCAGTTGCGCGTCGATGGCGTCGTTTGATGATCGCGGCTTCGGCCGGCGCATCCGACAGCTCAATCTCGCGCCATGCCTGTTTGTGCCGGCAGGTTCCTGAGCGGGAATCAGGGCCTTTATGGCTCAACCAACTCGGAGGCCGCCGCCGCCGCCCGCTCCTGGTGTTCCTTGAGGGTGACCCCGGCGGCATCCTTCCAGTCGAGCCGGCCGTTGG
>CAYGQY010000050.1:0-8724 GCA_964352195.1 uncultured bacterium | reverse complement strand
GAATCAGGGTGAGCCGGTGGCCGCCGCCCAGTTCGCGGCTGGCCTCCTGTTTCACCACATCGAGGGGAGGCAAGGGGGGCAGGGGCGCCGGAGCGCCGCTCTCACCGGGCCTGGCGGCGGGCCGGATCTGGCTCCAGAGCTCCTCCAGCAGGCGGGCGCCGGCGTTGGAGGCCACCAGCATCAGGGACGGCCAGCCCGTCGCCAGCTCCCGCAGCAGGGCGACCCGGTTGGGGTTGAGGTGCCCCACCACCACCTTGAGCGCCGCCTCGGCGGGCACCAGCTCCGCGAGCCGCTCCAGGAACGGCTCCGCGAAGGACGCCCCCGGGGGATGGACCAGCACGGGGGGCACGGCCCCTCCGGCGGCGGTGGTGCCCGCCTCGAACAGAAAGCTGTTGGCGGTGGTGCCGCGCTCGAGTCCGTACTCGATCTCGAACCGCAGCCGGGTGGGGCTGAGTCCCCGCAGGCAGATCAGCCCCTCGTCGAGGGGCAGGGTGATGACACGACGGGACTGCTTCATCAATCAATAGTGGTTGCCCACCTTGCGGTGATGCACGGCGGTGGTGGCCTCACTGTCGGCCACGGTGCCCTGCTCCACTTCGGCGTAGATGATCCAGTGGTCGGGGCCCTCCATGCGCTGGACCACACGGCAGCCCAGGTAGGCCAGGGCATCCCCCAGCACGGGCCCGCCGACGGCCACCCCATCGAGGGTGCTCACGCCGGCGAAGCGATCGGCGCCGGGGGGGAAGCGCTTCAGGAAGTGCCGCAGCAGCTCCTGGTGGTTGTCCTCCCGGAGGATGTTGAGCACGAAGCGGTCCCCCACCTGCATCAGGGCTTCGATCGCCCGGTCCTTGGCCACGGCGATCGAGAGGCCGGGCGGATCGAAGCTGGCCTGGCTGACCCAGCTGGCCACCATGGCGCTGCTGCGCTCCTCCTGGCGGGCGGTGACGATGTAGAGGCCGCCGCTGAGGCGACCGAGCGCCTTGTCCAGATCGGCGTCGAGGGATTTCATCGCCGCGATCGTGCGGGCCCGGCCGAGCAGCTGGCCCAGGTCGGTGCCGGCCTCCTCACAGCGCTGGTAATCGTTGCCGTCGGGCACCTGACGCACGCGCAGGGGGGCGAAGGCCTCCTTCTGGCCCAGGCTGCGCAGCTGGGTGGCGACGCTGTCGATCGGCTGGTCGTTGCCGCCGTAGGCGTCGTAGACCGCCACCCACTGCTTCGGCTTGAGGGCGGCCAGCAGGGTGCCGATCGAGCGCTGCAGCTCGGCATCGGGGCTGGCCGGCCAGGTGGGCACCACCACGGCGCTGGCCTCGCCGATCAGGGCCGTGAGTTCCTGGGCGTCGGTGGCGCGCAGGTCGACCAGCTGCACCTGGGCCTCGGCCTTGCCGATGCCGCGGGCGATCGCCTGGCTGAGACGGTCACAGAAGCCGTACTGGCTCACGTAGCAGACGGCGGCGTAGGTGTCGCCGGCGCTGCGCTGGCTGCTCCAGTCGCGGTAGTCGCCGATCCAGAGGTTGAGGTGCTCCCGCAGCAGGGGTCCATGGCCGGTGGCGATCATGCCGATCGGCGGCAGGGCCTCCATCCGCTTGAGGGCCTGCAGCACGCTGCGGGCGTTGGGCCCCATCAGGCAGTCGTAATAGAAGCGGAAATCCGGGGCGATGGCGCCGGGATCGACGTCGAAGACGTCATTGCCGCAGTAATGGAGGCCGAAGGCATCACAGGTGAACAGGATGCCGCTGCCGTGATCGAAGGAGAAGATCGTGTCGGGCCAGTGCAGGTTCGGGGCGCTGAGGAACTCGAAGCGATGCTGCACGCCGCTCCCGGGGTTGGTGCCGAGATCGAGCTCGTCGCCGCTCTTCACCGCCCGGCTCCGGAACGGCCGGTGCAGCTGGTCGGCCAGGTAGGCGATCGCCACCTTCGAGCCGACGATCTCGATCTCCGGATTGCGCTCGAGTACGGCCCCGATCAGGCCGGAGTGGTCGGGTTCGGTGTGGGACACGATCAGGTGATCGATGGCCGCCGGATCGATCTGCTGCTCCAGCAGGGGCAGCCAGGTGTCAGCGAACTTGAGGTGGCTGGTGTCGATCAGGGCGGTGCGCTCGCCCCGCACCAGAAAGGCGTTGTAGGTGGTGCCGTTGCGCAGGCCGAACTCGATGTCGAAGCGGCTGCGGTCCCAGTCGAGGGAGCGGATCGTGGTGGTGTCGGCTCCGATCGCCTCGCACTGCAGGGAGAGGCGGGGCGGGGCCGTGGTGGCGACTGACATCGACGGTGGCTGCGAAGGGCTCAACTCTAGAAACGCCAGGGGATCTTCCTTGGCCGCCGGGGCCCCCGGGCCGGGCTGAGCCGATTCGGCCATCTGATGGCAGCCATAGGAGCGCCTTGGCCCCACGGCAACTCTCCAGGCCAGCCAGAGGGAGTTGGCGGAGCTGCGGCAGCGTCCAGTTCACGGCCCCTACCGCCGAGCCATCAGATAATCCGTGCTTATCGGTTGGATTTACGACTCTTTGCTGAAGCGGCACCCAACACCAGCGCAATGCAATTAAGGTCGGCCATCCTTTATGCCTGCCAACCATGTCTCCCTGCTGAGAGCTCTTGATCACTCTGTGGATTTGGCCTTCACGCTGCCATCCATACTTGAGATTCCTTTGCAATCTGCCCGCATTTTCATTGGCTGGCCAAGCATCTATCTCCTTTCCTTTCCTTTCCTCTTAAAACCGATGACACTTGACTGGAGAGAAATCACGATCTGACCTTCTTTCCCCGTTCTCAGCAGATTCGCCAGGCACCCCCAGTCCCCAGCAAACGTCTTTGGATTGGCGGGAAGCTCGTCACACTCGTTCGCTTGAATCAAGCGCGACTCCTCACGCTTGAGGATTCTCCTGCCCCAGGGCCCGGGGGCCACACCAAACAGCCCCACCGGCCGCCACGGCAGAGAGTCCGACACGATCAGTGACATTGGTTGACCTATTCGCAGCCTTGAGCCTCCTCCAGGCCGCACAATCACGGCATGTGGTTTCATGCCGGATTGTGGTGATGACATCAGCCCTGGCATCCACCCTCGCGCTGGACGACCAATGACAAGCACGGAAATCCATCGATCTGGCCACAACCTTGCCTTCAATCGTCTAGTGAATCTTGATCCTTCAGCGATTTAAATTTCTAACACAACAAGAGGATTTGAATTGTCCGACTTTCTTGAGCTATTCATCAAGCAGCTTCAGTCTCCAACACTTGGCTTCTTGATCGGCGGCATCGTTGTCGCCTCGTTCGGCAGCCAACTGGCGATTCCGGATGCGATCTACAGATTCATCACGTTCTTCTTGCTGTTGAAGATCGGGTTGAGCGGAGGCATTGCCATTCGCAATTCCAACCTGTCCGAGATCATTCTCCCCGCCCTGGCGGCCATGTTCATCGGCGTCCTGATCGTATTGATCAGTCGATACACGCTGGCACGAATGCCGGGGATCAAGCTCGTTGATGCCGTTGCAACGGGTGGCCTGTTCGGTGCCGTGAGTGGTTCCACCCTCGCGGCTGTTCTGCCCCAGCTGGAGAACGCGGGCATCAAATATGAGGCGTGGGCAGCTGCTCTGTACCCCTTTATGGACATCCCGGCGCTGGTGACGGCGATCGTGGTAGCCAGCGTTTACACAAGTAAGACCAGTGGAGACACTTCCGAAAAACTTGAAATCTGGCCAATTGTCAAGGAAAGCCTGCAGAGCTCGGCTGTCACCGCGTTGCTGCTGGGTATTCTCCTTGGCATTGCCACGAAACCAGAATCTGTTTACGAAGGCTTTTTCGATCCGCTGTTCCGTGGTTTTCTCTCCATCCTGATGATCATCATGGGGATGGAGGCCGCCCAGCGCATGAATGAGCTGCGGAAAGTGGCCCAGTGGTTTGCGATCTACGCCTTTATCGCACCCCTGCTGCATGGATTTATCGCTTTCGGGATTGGCCTGATCATTCACAAGCTCACCGGGTTCAGCATCGGTGGTGCTGTGGTGCTGGCTGTGATCGCCGCTTCCAGTTCTGACATCTCCGGCCCGCCAACCCTTCGAGCCGGCATTCCTACCGCCAATCCTTCCGCCTACATCGGTGCCTCCACCGCCATCGGAACGCCGGTGGCGATCGCCATCGGCATCCCGCTGTTCATGGGGCTCGCCGAGGTCATGCTGGGCAAATAGGGTTCTTGATACCATTGTTGAACACACGTCCAAACAGAGGTCATTTCCATGAGCCAGCCAGTCTGCAAATTGGTGATCATCACAGAAGAAATTCTGCTGAAGAAGATCGCCAAGATCATCAAAGAAGCCGGTGCTTCCGGATACACTGTTTTAGCGGCGGCCGGCGAAGGCAGCCGCAATGTTCGCTCCACCGGAGAGCCCAGTGTGTCCCATGCCTTCTCCAACATCAAATTTGAAGTTTTAACCTCCAGCCGCGAATTGGCAGATGCCATTCAAAACAAGGTGGTGGCCAAGTATTTTGACAACTATTCATGCATCACTTACATTTCCACCGTGGAGGCATTGCGGGCACATAAGTTCTGACCCAATCTGATCTGACATCAACCCGTCCTGATCCCATCTGCTCCCGGCTGTGTACCCGTTGCATGGCCGGGCTTTTTCTCTCTGTCGCCGAGCGATGTCCTCCACCACCCCCCCGGGCCGGCTGTCGCGGGCGCAGGAAGCCGCCAACGACGTCCGGGCTCCGCGGATGGCCCAGCCTGGGGCTGGAGTTCTGATGCGGCTTCCCTGCGATTGATCAAACTGTTGGCTGCCCTCGGCCGCCATGAGTTCCAACGCCGTTTCCACCCGCCTCAGCCTGGCCGGGCTGCGCCAGAGCCTCGGACCCGGCGTCCTGCTGGCCGGTGCCGCGATCGGGGGGTCCCACCTGGTGGCCTCCACCCAGGCGGGGGCGCGCTACGGCCTGGGACTGGTGGGGCTGGTGCTGCTGATCAACCTGATCAAGTACCCCTTTCTGCTGGTGGGCACCCGCTTCACCGCCGCCACCGGCCTCAGCCTGCTCGAGGGGTATCAGCGCCAGGAGCGCTGGTATCTGCCCCTGTTCCTGCTGATCACCGCCGCCACCGGTGTGGCCAACATCGCGGCGGTGGCGGCCGTCTGCGGCAGCCTGGCCACCAATCTCCTGCCCGCTCCGATCGGGGCGTGGCTGCCGCCCACCAGCCTGGCCGTGCTGCTGCTGGCCTTCTGCCTGGTGCTGTTGCTCTGGGGGCACTACCGGAGCCTGGATCGGTTCAGCAAGGGGGTGGTGGCGATCCTGGTGGTGAGCACCTCCGTGGCCACCCTGGCCGCCCTGCTCAGGGGGCCGGTGTCCGGGGAGCCGATCGGTGCCATGTTCAGCCCCAGCCCCTGGACCCTGCCGGCCCTGCCGTTCCTGATCGCCCTGATGGGCTGGATGCCCTGCCCGCTCGATCTGGCGGCCTGGTCATCGCTGTGGATCTTCGCCCGCCGCGAGGATTCCGGCCACCGCGGCAGCCGGGCCGAGCTCGAGGCCGACTTCAACATCGGCTACGGCGCCACCGTGGTGACGGCGGTGCTCTTCCTCCTGCTGGGGGCCTGGGTGATGCACGGCACCGGCCGCAGCTTCTCGCCGGCCGGTGCCGTCTTCGCCCGGCAGCTGATCGATCTCTACACGGCCAGCCTCGGCAGCTGGGCCTACCCCCTGATCGCCCTGGCGGCCTTCACCGCCATGTTCAGCACCACCCTCACCTGCCTGGATGGCTATCCCCGTTCGCTCTCGGCCGGCCTGCGGTTGCTGCGGGGGTTCCGGGGCCGCGACGTTCAGAACAGCACCGAGCACGGCCTGTGGATCGGCCTGCATGGCCTGGCCGCCGCCTTGATCCTGGTCCTCTCCGCCAGCTCGATGGGCGCCCTGGTGCAGCTGGCCATGGTGGTGGCGTTCGTGACCACACCGCTGCTGGGCTGGATGAATCTGCAGGTGATCCAGGGCCGCCAGGTGCCCCCGGATGGGCGGCTGGGGCCAGCCCTGGGGGCCATTGCCCGGGTGGGCCTGGTGCTCCTGGGCGGCTTCGTGGTGCTGTTCCTTCTGAGCCTGAGCCGCTGAGGCAGCGGACAGCCGATCAGGGATTGCAGAACGGGCAGTACTCGGGATCGGCCCCGGTCCGTCCGTCGGCGCGGGGACGCTCCTCGCTGGCGGAGCAACCGACGCAGCCCCAGCGCTCGCGGTGCACCAGCGCCGTCGGTGTGCCGCACCAACGGCAGGGCAGACCCGGCAGCAGCTCCACCCGTCCCCAGCCCGGGGCGGAGCAGGATGGGCAGGGGGTCCCGATCCGGCGCACCAGCTTGAAGGCCAGGGCCCGGATCGAGGCCATCCGGGTGGGATTCCGGTCGGCCCGCATGTCGGTTTCGACCAGGGCGAGGCCGTCGGCGGAGGCGGCGGCGGCCGCCGCGATCGCCGCCGCCAGGTGCTGGCGGCCGTGCAGCCCCTTGGCCACCGCTACGCCCACTTCGCCCCGCTGGGGACGAACGGTCAGGGCATGGGACGGAAAGTTCACTCGCTGGGGCCAGTCGGCGAGGGCCTCGAGACTGGCGGTGGGATGCTGGTCGAAGTTGGTGCGGCGTGCGATCAGCCGCTCCGTGATCACCAGATTCCGGCTCCGATCCACCAGGGTGATCAGCTCCTGCCCGACGGCCAGACAGGGCAACTGCGGATGGGGCCCGAAACTTCCCTCGCTGGCCAGCCCCAGGGGGAGGCCGGTTTGGTCCATGCCCAGTTCAGCCTTGCGCCGGCAGGCCTCTTCGGCGCTGCCCTCCCGGGGAACGGTGCCACAGAAGCTGCCGAACGCATCGGTGTCGAGGCCCGGCGGAATCCGCAGGTCCACTCCCAGGGCCACCCGAAAGGGTCGGGAGAGGGCGCGCTCCTTGCCGTGCATGGTGGCGAGGGCGGCGGAGCATCCGGCGTAGGGATGGCTGAGGGGAACGGACAAACCAAGCCCGGCGGGGAAGTCAGAAGGCCCAGAGCCTAGCTTTGGCGGCCCATTTCTGAATTCGGCGCTGAAGAATCTGCGATCGATTGTCCGGGCTTATGGCAGGCATACGCGATCCTTCGCAATGGACCCATTCGGCCAATCCAATCGGAATTAAGGTCTCTCAGCCGCCGCAACGGCAACCCATGCCCCAACCCTAAGGCACCTTGATTGGGCGTTCGCAGTTCTTATTTGTAGATCGAGTCTCATCGCCCGCTTCACAGCAGTTTCTCACCATATAGACGACACAAGTTGTCGTCTATCTCGTTCTCCTGCCACCACAACCATGTCGAATCGTCGTCAGTTTCTTTCCCTGTTCAGCGCCGCCCTGGCCAGCACGCTGGTGCTCCAGTCCTGCGGGAATCCACCCGACAAGGGAGGAGGGGCCGATGGGGGCCCAGCCTCGGCTCCGGTGGCCGATGCCAATCTCGAAACCAAGTCGATCACGATCGGGTATGTGCCGATCCTGGAGGCCGCCGCCCTGGTGGCCGGGGTGGAGAACGGTTTCTTCACCAAGCATGGCCTCGAGGTGAAGCTGGCCAAGCAGGCCAGCTGGCCCGCCGCCCGCGACAACGTGGTGATCGGATCCGCCGGCGGCGGCATCGACGGCGGCCAGTGGCAACTGCCGATGCCCCATCTGATCAGCGAGGGCATCATCACCAACGGCAACAAGGTGCCGATGTATGTGCTGGCGCAGCTCAGCAGCCAGGGCAATGGCATCGCCGTGTCCAACTCCCTCAAGGATGCCAATCTGCGGGTCAATCTCACCCCCGCAGCCCCCACTATCCTCGGCTTCCCCAAGACCGAAGGCCGCAAGTTCCGGGCCGCCCACACTTTCCCCAATGCCAACCAGGACCTTTGGATCCGCTACTGGCTCGGCGCCGGCGGCATCGACCCCGACCAGGACATTGAGCTGCTGACCGTGCCCTCCACCGAGACATTGCAGGGGATGCGCAACGGCACGATGGAGGCCTTCAGCACGGGGGATCCCTGGCCGTTCCGGATCGTGGCCGACAACATCGGCTACATGGCCGCCCTCACCGCCGAGATCTGGCCGGTGCACCCGGAGGAGTTCCTGGGGGTGAGGGCCGACTGGGTCGACAAGCACCCCAAGGCCACCCAGGCCCTGCTCAAGGGGCTGATCGAAGCCCAGCAGTGGGCCGACAAGCCGGAGAACAAGATGGCCCTGGCCCAGATGCTCAGCTCCCGCGCCTACTTCAACACGCCGGTGTCGGTGCTGGAGCCGGCCCTCAAGGCTGAGTACAAGCTGGGGGCCGATCTGAAGCCCTCCAATGATCCCAAGCTCGGCCCCCTGTACTGGGCCAGTGATCGCGGCGTGATTTCCTACCCCTACAAGAGCCTCAACCTCTGGTTCCTGGTGGAATCGATCCGCTGGAAGTTCCACCCCGGCCAGCTCGACACGATCGAGCAGGCCCAGGCCATCGTGGACAGGGTGGTGCGGGAGGATCTCTGGAGGTAGGCAGCCACCGAGCTGGGTGTTCCCGCCGCTGACATCCCCACCGGCTCCTCGCGTGGCAAGGAGACCTTCTTCGACGGCATCGTCTTCGATCCGGAGAACCCCCAGGCCTACCTCGACAGCCTGAAGATCAAGCGCTGAGCGCCGGCCATCGCCTCCGGTGCTGCTTGCGGTGCCGGAGTTTTGCTCCACCAGCCGGGGAATTCCCCGGCTGCATCCTTCCTTTCCTGTCGTCCTCACCGGGGCG
>CAYGQY010000049.1:0-8789 GCA_964352195.1 uncultured bacterium | reverse complement strand
GTCCATGGGCTGATGGAGGCCTACCGGGCCGGGCGGGTGGCGATCGCCAACGCCCCCGGCACCGGGGTTGCCGACGACAAACTGATCTACGCCTACGTGCCGGACATGATCCGGTTCTACCTGGGCGAGGAGCCGATCATCGAGAACGTGCCCACCTACATCTGCTCCAGGCCGGAGGATCAGGCCTATGTGCTGGCCCATCTCAAGGATCTGGTGATCAAGTCGGTGGCCGAGGCGGGTGGGTACGGCATGCTGATCGGCCCCCACGCCAGCCAGGAGGAGATCCTCTCCTTCGCCGGCAAGATCCAGGCCGATCCGCGCAACTTCATCGCCCAGCCCACCCTGGAACTCTCCACCGTGCCCTCCCTCAGCGAGGGTGAGCTGTATCCGTGCCATGTGGACCTCCGTCCCTACGTGCTGCGGGGGCGCCAGGCCTGGGTCAGCCCCGGGGGTCTCACCCGTGTGGCGCTCCGGCGCGGTTCGCTGGTGGTGAACTCCTCCCAGGGGGGAGGCTGCAAGGACACCTGGATCGTGGACGAGACCACATGCTGAGCCGCGTCGCCGATTCGCTCTACTGGATCAACCGCTATGTGGAGCGGGCCGAGAACATCTCCCGGTTTCTGGAGGTCAGCGAGGCGATGGCGCTCGACTGTCCGCCCGGCAGCGCCGAGCCCTGGCTGCCGTTGATCGACGCCAGCGGAGATCGGGAACTCTTCGACAAGCTCTATCCCGGAGGCGGCCCCGCCGAGGTGGTGCGCTTCCTGGTCAAGGAGCCGGACAACCCCAGCAGCATCGTCAACTGCATCGCCACGGCCCGGGAGAACGCGCGCCAGATCCGCGAGGTGATCACCACCGAGATGTGGGAGCAGATCAACGACCTCCACCTCACCCTGCTCGAGAGCGACCAGTTCTGGCAGCAACCCGGCCAGGAACAGCTCCACGAGGTCCGCAAGGCCTGCCAGCTCTTCTACGGCATCACCGACGCCACCTTGAGCCGCGACCTGTCCTGGCAGTTCAGCAAGCTGGGCCGCCTGGTGGAGCGGGCCGACAAGACCAGCCGCATCCTCGACGTCAAGTACTACCTGCTGCTGCCGAGCCCCGAGGAAGTGGGCGGCGTGCTCGACGAGCTGCAGTGGATTTCCCTGCTGCGCTCGGCTGGGGCCTACCAGATGTTCCGTCAGTCCCAGCAGCAGGCGATCGCGCCGAAGGCGGTCGCTTCCTTCCTGCTGCTCGATCCGATCTTTCCCCGCTCCGTGCGCTATTGCCTGGAGGGTCTCAGCAAGGCCCTGCGGATCATCCGGGCCAATCCGGTGCCCGGCCCCCCGGACGACCTCGAATGCCTCTGCGGCCGGATGCTCGCCACCTGGAGCTACGTGCGGATCGATGAATTGATCGCCCAGGGGCTCCATGAGGCGATCGATCGGTTCCAGAGTGATCTGAACCAGCTGCACGAACTGATCGACACCCACTACTTCGTCGTGGCCGCACCCCCGTCCATCACGTCGACCTCCGCTTCCACCCCACCCGCCTCACCGGACGCTGCGGGGGCCTCGGCCACCACCGTGCTGCCCGCGGGCACCCTTCCCTCCCCACCGGCATGCGCGCCCGCATAACCCATACCCTTTCCTACCGCTACAGCGCTCCGGTTCTGCTCGGGCCCCACCGCCTCTGCCTCAAGCCCAGGGCCCAGGGATTCCAGCGGTTGCTGAGCTTCGATCTCTCGATCACGCCCGATCCCCACCGTCTGCACCCCCTGGTGGCCGCCAGCGGCGATGACATCCTGCGGGCCCGCTTCGACGGCAGCACCGAGAGCTTCGACATCCGGGCGGTGAGCGAGGTCGAGACCCAGCTGCCGCCCTTGCTCCAGGTCTGTCTGGAGGAGAACGAGCCGGCGCTGCCCTATCCGGTGGGTCACCTCAACGGGGACCTGATGGGCAGCCTGGAGGGCTGGCTGCCGAACGGACAGCACGAGCCGGCCGCCGTGGAACTGGCCCAGGAAGCCCTGATGGGCAGCGATCAGCGGGCCCTGATGTTCCTGCAGCAGCTGGTGGAGATGATCCAGGACCGGGTCAAGTACACCCAGCGGCACGTGGGACCGGCCTGGCCGGCCGGTCGCACCCTCAAGGAGCGGGTGGGGTCCTGCCGGGATCTGGCGGTGCTGATGATCGAGGCCTGCCGCTGCGTCGGCCTGCCGGCCCGGTTCGTGAGCGGGTATCACCTGGTGGAGCCCAGACCCGAGCGCTACGACCTGCACGCCTGGGCGGAGGTCTACCTCCCCGGGGCCGGCTGGCGGGGCTTCGACCCCAGCGGCATGGGGGCGATCGACGATCGCTACATCCCCCTGGCCACCTCCTCGAAAGCAACACTCACTGCCGCGGTTAGCGGCAGCTTCAGCGGTCCGCCGGGGGTGATCAGTGACTTCAGCTGGTCGATCGGCGCGGATCTGCTGGATGCCGCCCATGCCGTGCCGGACCTGCTCCATTTCGGACCGTCGCTGTCCGGAGGCCGAGCATGACCTTGAATCGGTAACCATTCGATCAGCGGCCGGGGTCTCTCCCGCACCATGAAGGTCCCAATCCGCGTCGCCACCGTTCATGTCCGCCAGCACCGTTCCCCCCGTCACCAGCGGCGCGACCACCCCGGCCGATGGACGCGCCCTGGCTGAGTCAATCCGGCGCCATCTGTTTTTCACCCAGGCCAAGTCACCCTCGCTGGCCACGCGGCACGACTACTACCGCTGTCTGGCGATGGCGGTCCGTGATCAGCTGCTGCAGAACTGGGTGGACACCGCCGAGACCTACACCCGTGAGGGGGTGCGCACCGTCACCTATCTCTCGGCCGAATACCTGCTCGGTCCCCACCTGGAGAACAACCTGGTGAATCTGGGCCTGCGGGAGGCGGCCGAGGCCGCCTGCGCCGAGCTTGATCTCGATCTGCAGGAGCTGATCGGCGAGGAGCCGGAACCCGGTCTCGGCAACGGGGGACTGGGGCGGCTGGCAGCCTGCTTCCAGGAGTCGATGGCCAGCCTGGAGTTGCCGGCGATCGGCTACGGCATCCGCTATGAGTTCGGCATCTTCCGCCAGCAGATCGAGCGGGGTGCCCAGGTGGAGAGCACCGATCCCTGGCTGGCCCAGGGCAACCCCTGGGAGGTGATCCGTCCGGAGTGGACCTACGCGGTGCGGATCGGGGACCACACCGTGATGGGGGTGGCCTACGACACGCCGATCCTGGGCTACGGCGTCCACACGGCCAATACCCTGCGCCTCTGGTCGGCCCAGGCGCCGGAATCCTTCGATTTCGCCTCCTTCAACGCCGGTGCCTACACCCAGGCCGTGCTGCAGAAGATCAACTCCGAAACCCTCTCCAAGGTTCTCTATCCCAACGACGAGACCAATCAGGGCAAGCAGCTGCGCCTGAGCCAGCAGATCTTCTTCGTGAGCTGCTCCCTGCAGGACATGTTCCGCATTCTCCAGGGCCAGGGGCTGGCCGTCACCGAGTTCCATCACAAGTTCGCCGTCCAGCTCAACGACACCCATCCGGCGATCGCGGTGGCCGAGCTGATGCGGATCCTGATCGACGACCATGACGTCGACTGGGACACCGCCTGGTCGATCACCACCGCCAGCATCAGCTACACCAACCACACCCTTCTGCCCGAGGCCCTCGAGACCTGGGGGGTGGATCTGTTCGCCCAGCTGCTGCCCCGCCAGTTGGAGATCATCTTCGAGATCAACGCCCGCTTCCTGCGGATGGTGCGAATCCGCTATCCCGGTCAGCCGGCCCTGCTCGAGTCCCTCTCGTTGATCCAGGAGGGCTCCAGCCGCAAGGTGCGCATGGCCAACCTGGCGGTGGTGGGGAGCCACCGGGTCAACGGAGTGGCGGAACTGCACAGCGCCCTGGTGCGCAAGGACCTGTTCCACCAGTTCGCCGATCTCTGGCCCGATCGCTTCACCAATGTCACCAACGGGGTGACACCGCGGCGTTGGATCGCAGTCGCCAATCCCCCCCTCTCCGGCCTGCTCGATGAGGCGATCGACTCCACCTGGCGCCGGGATCTGGCTGAGCTGCAGCGGCTGGAGGCCTTCCAGGATGACAGCGCCTTCCTGGAGCGCTGGCGCTTGGTGCGCGACCAGAGCAAGCAGCGGCTGGCGGGCACGATTCACCGCGAGCTGGGGGTGCTGGTGGATCCCGTCTCCCTCTTCGATGTGCAGGTGAAACGGATCCACGAGTACAAGCGCCAGCACCTGGCGGCGCTGCAGATCGTGGAGCGCTACCTGCGCATCCGCAATGGGGAGGACCTGCCACCCCGCACCTTCATCTTCGGTGGCAAGGCGGCTCCGGGTTATGCCATGGCCAAGCTGATCATCCGCCTGATCGGCGGCATCGCCGAGATCGTCAACATGGATCCATCCATGGACGGGCGCATGCGGGTGGTGTTCCTGCCCAATTTCAGCGTCAGCCTCGGCCAGAAGGTCTATCCGGCCGTGGATCTCTCCGAGCAGATCTCCACGGCCGGCAAGGAGGCCTCCGGCACGGGCAACATGAAGATGGCCCTCAATGGTGCCGTCACGATCGGCACGCTGGACGGGGCCAACATCGAGATCCGCGACCTGGTCGGACACGAGAACTTCTTCCTGTTCGGCCACACCGCCGAGCAGCTCGATGCCATCAATCGCGCTGGGTACCACCCGATGCCCTGGCTGGAGAATGACCCGATCGCCCGGGAGGCGATCGATCTGATCGGTTCGGGCCATTTCAGCGAGGGCGACCGCGACCTGTTCCATCCGCTGCTGGCCAACCTCTGCAGCAGCGATCCGTTCCGGGTGATGGCCGATCTGGCCGACTATCGCCGTGCCCAGAACGCTGTTGACGAGGCCTGGCGGCAACCGGCCGCCTGGAGCCGCATGTCCCTGCTCAACACGGCCCGCTGCGGTTTCTTCTCCTCCGACCGCTCGATTCGTGAGTACGCCGAGCGGATCTGGAACGTGGAGCCCGTGCCGATCAATGCCTGTACCGTGCTTCCCTCCGCCCAGCCGGGCACCCGCTGAATCCATGGTGGTGTCGTCGTTGTCTGTTCGCCCCGTCGCCCGCGACTGGATGGGGGCCGTAGCGGTGGAGGCGGAGCGCCGGCTCAGCGGCGAGGGGATCCGGCTGACCCTGGGGGGCGAGCCCACGGTGGTGCCGCTGGAGCCCGACGGGGCCGAATGGTCGGTGGCGGCTGATGGCCCCACCAAGCTCGCCTACGCCCGCCGGCTGGCCGAGGAACTGCAGCGGCGGGCCTGGCCCGGCAGCACCTTGCTGTTCTGCCCCGGCAAGCGCTACGACGGCGAAGTGAACCCCCGCTGGGCCCTCCGCCTGCTGACCGGGCCCGGCGGGCGGCCCCTGGTGGGCTGGCCCCAGGACCGGGTCTCCGGAGCGGCCGAGGCCCTTCCGGCGAAGCAGGCCAAGGCATTCCTCAAGCGGATCGGCGCCGCCCTCGGCTGCCGGTTCAGGCCCCTGCGGTTGCGAGATCCCCGTGATCCGGGCAACCGGGTCTGGGCGGTGCCCCTCTGCCATCGGGCCCCGTCCGAGGACGAGCCCGAGGCCCCGGTGGGCTGGCAGGCGGCCTCCTGGCCCCTGGCCAAGAGCCTGCGCGAGCTGCTGCCCGCCCTCGGTCCCGCCGGCCTGCGGCTTCCTCTGCAGCACTTCCCCGAGGGGGTTCTGCGCCAGGTGCTGACCCTGGAGATCTCCAGCACCGGCTGGAATCTGTTCCTGCCGCCCCTGGCCCGTGAACCCCTGGAGGAGCTGCTGACGCTGATCGCCGCCGCCAGCGCCGGCTGGAGCCGCCCCGATCTCAGCGGGGTTCTGCCGGTCGACCTTGAGGGCCGCTGGCAGGTGCTGGGTCTCACCGCCGATCCCGGCGTGCTGGAGATCAATCTCCCCGTCTGCCACGGCTGGGCCGACTACGCCGGCTGGATCCACCTGCTGGCCGAGGCTTCCGACGCGGTGGGGCTGCGCTCCTGGAAGCAACAGGGAGATCAGCAGGAGCCCACCGGCGGCGGCAACCACCTGCTCTGGGGCGGCCCCAGCCTGGAGCAGAACCCCTTTTTCTCCAGGCCCGCCTGGCTGGTGGGGATCCTGCGGTTCTGGCAGCGTCACCCCAGCCTCTCCTATCTGTTCTCCAACCGCTCGGTCGGTTCGGCCTCCCAGGCTCCCCGCCTGGATGAGGGCAGTGCCTCGGCGCTCGATCTGCAGCTCGCCCATCGCGCCATCGAGCAGTTGCCGGAGGGGGACCAGCGGCAGCTGATCAGCGAAACCCTGCGCCATCTGCACGCCGATCGCAGCGGCAACACCCATCGCAGTGAGATCAGCTTCGACAAGTTCTGGAATCCCGCCTGGTCGAGCGGCTGCCAGGGGCTCATCGAGTTCCGGGCCATCGAGAGCCTGCCGGATCCGGGCTGGACCGCCGCCATCGCCCTGCTCTGGAGCGCCCTGGCGGCCCATCTGCTCAATCCCGCCCATCGCCCGGCCCGGCTCGAGGTGTTCGGAGAACGGCTCCATGACACCTGCCAGCTTCCGGCCTTCCTCTGGGACGACCTCTGCGAGGTGCTGGATCTGCTCGCCAGCGATGGCCTGGCTCTGCAGCCCGAATGCTTCCGGGCGATCTGGGACTGGCGATTTCCCCTGCTGCTGCGCTGGGAGCACGAGGGGGCGCAACTGGAGATCCGGCGGGCGCTCGAGCCCTGGCCCCTGCTCTGCGATGTGCCGGTGGAAGGCGGCAACACCAGCCGTTTTGTCGACAGCTCACTGCAACGCCTGGAGTTGAAGGCCAACACCCGCTTGCTGCAGACGTGCCGGCTCTGGCTCAACGGCCGTCCCCTGCCCCTCGGTGATGGCTGGCTGGGCCTGCGCTACCGCCACAGCCGGCTCTATCCCTCCCTCCATCCCTGCCTCGATCCCCATCTGCCGCTGCGGCTGGCGATCGAGGCCCCTGGAGCACCGCTGGCCCGCTTCTGCCTCGGGGCAGAGAGGGGCCGCTTCGAGGCCGTCGCCCCCAGCGCCGTCGAGGCTGGTGAAGCGGAGCCCCTGACGCTCTGGTGCGGCGACGGTGCACCCTGGCCGGCCCCGCCACCGGGCCGCCGCACCCTGGACCTGCGGCTCCCTTGAAGGGTCAGGTCACCTCGGTAGGGTCGGCCGAGTGTCCGGGTGTGACGGGATGAGCCGACTGCTGGTCACCGGTGGCGCCGGCTTCATCGGCAGCCACACCTGTCTGGTGCTGCTCGAAGCGGGCCACCGGCTCGTCGTGCTCGACGACTTCTCCAACAGTTCCCCCGAGGCCCTGCGGCGGGTGCAGGAGCTGGCGGGCCCCCAGGCGGCCGGCCGGCTCGAGCTGGTCGAGGGTGACATCCGGCGGAGCGAGGATCTGGAGCGGGCCTTCGCCGGCGCGCCGATCGAGGCGGTGATCCACTTCGCCGGGCTCAAGGCGGTGGGCGAATCGGTGGCGGATCCACTGCGCTACTGGGAGGTGAATCTGAGCGGCAGCCTGCGGCTGCTTCAGGCCATGGGCCGTGCCGGCTGCCGCACGATCGTGTTCAGCAGCAGCGCCACGGTCTACGGCCTGCCGGAGAGCGTGCCGATCCCGGAGGGGGCCCCTGTGGCCCCTGTGAACCCCTACGGCCACAGCAAGGCGGCGGTGGAGCAGTTGCTGGCCGATCTGGCCGCCTCCGAGCCGCTCTGGCGGATCGGGCGGCTGCGCTATTTCAACCCGGTCGGGGCCCATCCCAGCGGCCGCATCGGCGAGGATCCCGGCGGCATTCCCAACAACCTCTTCCCCTTCCTCACTCAGGTGGCGGTGGGACGCCGCTCCCGGCTGGAGGTGTTCGGCTCCGACTGGCCCACCCCCGACGGCACTGGCGTGCGGGACTACATCCACGTGATGGATCTGGCCGAAGGACACCGCGCCGCCCTGGAGGTGCTGCTGGCCGAGCCGCCGCAGCTGCTCACCGTGAACCTGGGCAGTGGCCGGGGCTCCTCGGTGCTGGAGGTGCTGGCCGCCTTCGAGCAGGCCCATGGCCGCCCGGTCCCCCATATGCTGGTGCCGCGGCGCCCGGGCGATGTGGCGGTCACGGTGGCCGATGCCTCCCTGGCCGCGGAGAAGCTGGGCTGGCGCACCCGCCGCGGGTTGGAGGAGATCTGCCGCGATGGCTGGGCCTGGCAGAGCGCCAATCCCCACGGCTATGGGCCGCGTGCGGACTGAACCGGAACCGGGCCTGCAGCTCGTGCTGGCCGGCGGCGGCCACACCCATGTGCTCATGCTGCGGGTCTGGGCGATGCGGGGTCCCCCCCCCGGCGCCAGGATCCTCCTGGTCAACCGCTGCAGCACGGCGCTCTACAGCGGCATGGTGCCGGGGCTGGTGGCGGGGTTGTATGGGGAGGAGGAATGCGCCATCGATCTGCGCCGGCTCTGTGAGCTCTCCGGTGTCGGATTCATCCGCGCTGAGATCACCGGCCTCGATCCGGCCCTCAGGGAGCTGCGGCTGGCCGGCCGGCCCCCCCTGCGCTGGGACCGGATCAGCCTGGACGTGGGGGCCGTCACGCCGGAGGCGGACGACCCCTCCGACGGCGGGATGGCGGTGAAGCCGCTGGAGCCCTTTCTGGTCTGGTGCCGAACCGGCCGCAAGCGGGTGAGCGTGGTGGGGAGCGGGGCGGCCGGAGTGGAGGTGGCCCTGGCCCTGCGGGCCCGCCATGGTGCGGCGGTGGAGCTGCGGGTACGCCATGAGGGACTGCGGCTCGGCTCCGCCGCCGCCGAT
>CAYGQY010000048.1:0-8986 GCA_964352195.1 uncultured bacterium | reverse complement strand
TATCGCGGAAGCCATATTCTTGGCAAAAGTCTCGAGGGGTTGACCCAGAGGGAGTGTACCGCGCCCCTCAGGGGGATCTAAATCATTATGGATTTAAATCCTCGTCATTGTCATGTTCGCACCCCCATTGCAACCGTAACAACCTGAGAGCCTATGAAGCTAATGACAGATAGTTTATCGGCTGTGAGTTCAACTGCCAGCAGAGATATCATCAGCTAGTCTCGCCGGCACGAGGATCCAACCTGCAGCATGCCGCAACCGCTCCACATCCTGAGCCAGCCTTAGAGCTCGCTCACCGTGATGAAGGGCCAGCCTGGCTTGGGCCCTAGCCACTTCACGGATCCCGGGCTCAGGCAACTGGCTGATCAGGAACAACCCCTTTTGCAACCGCAGTCCGACCTCAAGGCAGGGGGCCCCATCGCGACCGATGGCTTGAAAAGCATCGTCGAAAAGATCCTCAAGGGTGAGTTCATGAGTCCAGAGTCGTTCAAAGCGCACGGATTCGTCAGGGTTTTCACGGCGCAGGCGGCAGACCTCTGCCCACTCAGTGAACAGACGAACAAACGAGCCGATGATGTGGATGGCGGTGCCAGGGTCATTCACGGCCGGTGAGAGGGCCCTGCTTGCAATTTCAGACAGCGCCACCAAACCGAATCTGGGGTCATCATCAAAGGTGCGTCGATCGCCGATTCGAAACGATCTTGCCAGGCGTTCAGTGGTCCCACTCTCCAGCGGAATTGGGCTGATCGTTTGGCCCAGAACTCGTTGGGGGGTGACGAATGCTCCGGGTAAGGTCTCGATCACAATCTCAACATCGAGAGACTCAGCTATCTGTTGAAGTTCGGCTAAATCGATCCTCTGGAGATAGCCTACCTTCTTCGCTTGGACCGGCGAGGCGAAAGGTGCATTGGTGGCGAAGGGAAAGATCGCGGTTCTGGCACGAAGAGTGGGACGCCAGCCACGCTCCAAAAGGGCACGGCTGGCCGCCTTCTCCACCTGGCTGATTGTGTTGGTCACCCGCCCAAGCCTGGCGATGCGGTCGACCCATGTCACGAAACTCAGGACCACCACTGCAAAGACGGTCACGGTGAGAAGAAACAGTGCCAAGCGACCGCTGCGGCCGTAGACCCCGTTGATCAGAGCCGTCAGAGCCACGATCCCAAAGATGAACGCTCCGATGAATGTGGATAGGGCGAATTGGGAAATGTCATCGGCCACTACCAGAGAAAAGGCACGAGGCGTAGCGACGGTGGCGGCCGAGGCATAGGCCGAGAGCATCGAACCGGCTGCAAAAACCGCGATCACTAACATGCTCGACGTGATGATCCGCAGGAGGGTCTCAAGCGTGTCAGCCGAGACGTCGGGGAGAGGAGCGGCGGGAAAAAGCTGGTCAGCCAGCTGGGCCAGTCCGACCCCGAGGAGGGAAACAAGACACAACATCAGCGGCCGCGCCCAGAGCTTCTCCCGCAGGCGGTTGAGCGTGAACGTAAGGCGCCCCCGCAGGCCAGAAGTGAAGAAAAGGGGTGGCATTGGAGTTCCACGGTGCAACGGTGCACCTGTAGGCAGATCCACAACCTAAGGAGGCAGCTTCCGAAAGTCCTCAACGGCGTCGCCAACAGCCGAGCTGGTAAAGGCTGTTCAACCGCGCAAGATCCCAGCATTAGCAGTGGGTCTGCGAAGAATCCAAGTCTGAGGCGAATGCCCCCTCGAGGCTGTCGCTGTTGCATGATGCGAATGCTCGTGGTAGGGTCGGCTTACGGACGTCAGTCAATCATGATTGACACACCTGAGTAGCTACAAACTGCCAACAGGCATTTTCAATGCTTCTCAATGGTGACTTTCCCACTGCTTTGCTATCAAGCAATGGTTTTACAATCAGAAGAAAATGGCTATATTAGCCATCAAATCTGAACGTTGAGAGCATTGCGCTTCCATCAATGAGGAGCACAAGGGAAACCTGCGGAATATCGATTGATCCAAAGATCATTACTGGTGTGGCCCTTCAGTCACAGCTGAGTTCATACTCAGTTTCTTCGTATTGATAGGATCGCTCACGGGTATTGCACGTCGGCCGTCAGTCGTTGGCCTTGCGTCCATTGTCGTCAACCTACATTGAATACAATGAATAACTCTATCCAACAGAAGAGCTCTGTGAGCGGAGAAGACCGCGCCGCAGTGGATAAACAGCTTTGGCAGGCAATTGTTGACAAGCGTCAGGTCGAGATCGACGCTTGGAACCAGCGGATCGAAATGCTTCGTGACAATTTGACGCAACTTGGCGACGATGCCCGACTTGTGGCTCAGAAACGCCTTGACGACTTGGTTCAGGCCCGGGATCAAGCCGTCGATCAACTCAGCCAGTTGCGGCAGGCCACCCAGGACAACGTTGAAAATCTGCTCAAGCAGAGCGATGCGACTTTCCAGAATCTGGCTGAAACGTTCCACGACCTGGTCGAAAGCAACACATGAAGCAGACGGATCGTCCCCGTCACCGCTTGTTCCAACGCTTTCATCACGATGACCTATTCGAGCAACACCACCAAGGTTCTTGATCTCACCGCAACCATGCCCTCCTGGATTAAGGAGCATACGCCTGCTGGCGTTACAGAAAAGCTGGTACAGGAACTCAGCGGAAGCTCATGGTTGCTGGTAGACACTAATGCCTTGGCCGGCAACGATGAGACTCTGGCCCTGCGAATGATTCTTGAGCGTGTCGCTTCTGTGGGGGGATCCATCGCACTGGATGTCGGCTGGCAGCCTAAGCACTGGGGCTTAGCCCCAGGTTCTCCCCCAACCACTGGGGTCCTGCGACGGTTCCGGACCCTTGCAGAGGCTGCTGCCCTGCTTAGCTGCACTGATCAGGAAGCCGAATGGTTTTTTCATGAGACCGATCCGGTTCGCATTCATGAAACTCTCCCTCAGCGGCCAGCCGTACTGATCAGTGATGGGATTGAACCGATGCGGTGGTGTATAGGAGGCCACAGTGGCCATGTAGAGACCATAGCCAACAGGCATGCTTTTCTGGAGCATCTTCTCAACGGCCTTAGTCGTCATCCCGAGTTGTTGGGAGGAGCTGCCCCCGGACGCGATGCCGTGGCCGATCCCCATAGTCTGGCTGAGCTTCTGAGAAGTGCTGCTGAGCAGAAAGGATAATGGTGTTGAGAGAGTGTGTTTCAATTAGGCATGTCTAGCAGCCAGTAGGTTGTTTCTCCTATTCATTTTCATTCCTATATCGGGGCAGGCCGTTCACGCCTGAAAGGCTGGTTCTGCCGGCTCCGATTCACTAATTGTCCTTGAAACCGGGTGAGCCCCAGTCGGCCATCGGATGACATGTGACCCCCGTCAAGGATCCTCACGAGGTGCTAGCTACGAGAAGGTGCACGTCGCGATTGACGAAGCCAGCCGCTGGCCTACGTCAAGGTGTTGGTCGGGGAGCGGGGGACTTCCTGAGCCGTGCTGTGGCCTAGTTCAATGGCCAGGGGATCGAATGCCATCGGGTGCTCAGCGACATCGACTCTGCTTACAAGTCCCGTTGGTGGCGAAAAGCCTGCCAAGCCATTGGATTGAAGGGGAAGAAGGCCAAGCCCTACACCTACACCCCTCGAACGAACGTCAAAGCTGAGCGATTCATCAAGACATTGCTGGAGGAGTGGACCTATGTGATGCCTTAAAGCTCCTTAGCGGCTCGCAATGAGATGATGCCGGCCTATCTGCGGATCTATAACGGCCGCAATTGCCACATGGCCTTGGGTGGCCTCACCACCCAACAGCGACCCGCTCTGCTGCAGGCATTTACAACCTGATATAAAAGCACACCTAGCCAGCCTTTGGAGCCGCTCAGGGACGTAGTACCGATAGAAAATAGAGGCTTGAAGTTCGAATGCAGCGGCCCGTAGCAAGAACTGATCCAGCCTGATCTGGGTAGCGATCGTCAGATCAGCGTGTTCAGCCTCCAGTTATGCGTCCTAGCCCTTCCCGTTGAGGCAGGAAAAAAAGGGTAGAAGGACGAGGGATTGAACATCTGTGGAAACAGAGTCCAGTTGATCCAGGTCTGAGGTGGGTGCGCACCTGTTGCAACGGAACCCCACCCGGCAGCGGGGGTTCAGGGTGTCACGCGGCGCAAGGGCCAGGCGAGTGCGGGACTGTGATCATCATCGCGTTGTAGCAGTCAGACTGGAAGGACGCCTTTCTGGATTGGATCAAGACGTCGAGTATTACATCTTCCAAAGTACTTCCGGCCGTGCCAACTACATACCTATGATAGGCAATATGTTAAGTAGATGCCATGAGCTATGAATCTGTTATTAAGTATGGGCGCATAGTTCAAATAATTGCGGCCGCTCTGCTCGTATCCTCCGCAGTGGAAGCTTCGGGACAAATAATGAACCCCGACACAGACCCTGAATTCAGAAAGTACTTGATTAGCAACATGGCGAAGAAGTGCAAGGCTAATCCCGCGGACTATACCTCCATTTTCAAGCCTGATACTCGCCGAGAGCTGCAAGGCCCTAGATTGGCAACATGGTGCCAGTGCTTTGCGACTATCTATACCAAAGAACTCGGCTCTAAAGAGGTAAATACCGAAATCACTGAGACGTCGCGGTCGACAAGAGAAATGGAGGAGAGGCTGAAGGTTAAAAATGAGCAGATGAGAACACTTCGCCAACAAGTAATCCCCAAAGTAGCAACGTACTGTTATCAATCTACCATGCGGCAGCAGTAGGTAATGCCTAACGATTAAAAAAGAGATGGCTTCCATGGGCTCTATCTACGGCATTCTACGATTTCCCGCATTAATTCTGAGGACGTGATACCGGGCAACAATGGTTAATCTATCGTTTCCTATTCGCTGGTTGTTCTGAATGTCACCACAAGGCTGGCTGCCCTAAATTTCGCGAAACAACTCGATTTCTCGACTTGAGGCAGACTGAAATGGATGGTATTTTCTATGATTGTGCGTCGGCGGCCGCACGACTGATTGCTTAATTGAAGTGTATGTTGACCACTCCAATAACAAGTGCCGTGTCGCGCGATCTCTGTACTTGGTCTTTCGTGCTGATGACACTTGATGCGGCATTAATTCTCACTACGCCGAAGCGTGTCCGTAAGGAGGTTAAGGCTTTCTCGCGTATTGGAATGCAACCCTCTCCCTAACAAACATCGAGCTCATGTCGTGGTTACTCTCGGCCATCATGGCTACTTCCTCTGAGCGGCTTAAAGATGGAATCGTGCTGAGCTAAAAAGGCGTTTTCTGGAGTCTTGTTGTCGCAGCCTGTCCCCTGCTTGCATCAACTATTTCTTGGCTTCACGACAATTTTAAACACTTTTTATCGGTCGCCCCACCCGGCGACGGGGGTTCAGGGTGTCACGCGGCGCAAGGGCCAGGCGAGTGCGGGACGACGAGCGCAGCCCCGCACCACTGGAAGGGCCTCAGAAGAGTGAAGCCACTCCCGCACCCTTGCGCGCGCGTGATCGATCTCCCCTCGCCACCGCCGGGCTGGGTGGGTTAGGTCAGTGAAGCTCAATACGATGGGTAGTAGTGCAATCAAGATGTTCTTATTGAACATAGGTACTGAGGTCGCACTAGCGATAGGCTGACACAGTTATTCAGTAGTCCGCTGAAAAGGAATAGGTCTTCTGTATATCGTCTTTGTCGTCTCTGGGCCGTCGCTTCTGGCGAAGAGAATTTAGGCATGAACAATAAGTTCAGATTTTATGAAGACCCTCCCATAGTATCGGCAAGGTAGCCCGCCCGATCGCTTCGACGTGGCGACGGTCTGTACCGCAGCAGCCACCAAGTACGACCAAGTTCGGGAGAACCTCAACGAGGTGGCGGTACAGCTGAGCTAAATCCTGAGGGTCACCAGAATCAAGTTCGGAGGCTGCATCGAGCTCCTGGTGGCTGAGCCGGGAGGCATTGGCTCGCAGCCCGTAAATTCGTTCTCGCCAGCCACCCCCAGCGCCCAGCACCTCGCAGAAGTGAATGGGATGGGCGCAGTTGATCATGTAGTAAGCCGGTCGGCACTCCGTTTCTTCATCCACCTGCTCGATAGCCTCGCCCAATGGCTGGCCGCTGGGAAGCCGTCCATCAGTTTCGAGCGTGAATGAAATGACGACAGGCAGCCCCTGTTCGCTGGCTGCCTGGGTGATCCCGATTGCTTCTGCAGCTACGCTGATGGTGTACGCCGATACAAGGTCGACCCCAGCTTCGGCAAGCAAGGGCATTTGCCAGCGATGGAAGGCTGTGGCTTCATCGGTTTCCATGACCTGGTCAGCAATGTAACCGTCTCCTCGCGGACCTACGTTGCCGCTGATCAATAGGGGGCGAGTCTTCCCACCATTCTTTATGGAAGACTGGATCGCGTCCTCCTCCGCTCGCAGCTCGTGCATCAGGGCGATAGCCTCCCGATTCGCATTGGCCAGCTCTTCGAGGTCGTAGCCGAGCCGAGGTCCCCAGGCGGGATTGGCCCGCCAAGTCGTGCTCTCGAGCAGAAAGCCGACATCGACCTGACGTGCCAATGCCAAGTAGGTACGGAAATAGTTCGCCAACACCTTGCGGCCGTGCTCGCGACGCAGCAGGTCGAAGGCAGCAAAGCATGGCAGATCAATGCCGTGGTGGAAGACAAGAGTGGTCTCCAGTCCGCCATCTGTGAGCAATGGCTCTCTATTTAATTGAGGAAGTTCACGCTGTGCATAAGTCTTGGACATCAATAGCAACTCACAATTTCAAAATTATAGTCACATCAACAATTCCTGCCAGATTGTTCTATTGAGTTCACAAGCCGCAGGATAGCTTCATATCTTCTTTGTCCAGAGTGGTTCGTGCAGTTGCGCTTTCAGTCGATCAGACATCCCTTAAGTTCTTCCGTGGCGACGTTGACCGGGCTAGTGACCAACATCGTTGGAATGGCGTTCGGCTCTAATCAGATCTCTCCTCGCCCTACAGGGACCGGTGGTTCAGGGCACGGTGGCCGGACGCCTTGCCGCGACTGCGAAGGCTGAGCGCTCAAGGATGCTGCTCTGAAGCCGAGCACGTTGCTCCTACTGCCGGCGTGTAAGAACGTAAGAATCGCCAAATCCGCTGCGGCAGCCAGGGTCCTGGAACTTTCGGTTCTAACGAATGGCAGACGGCTCAAGGCCCGTTCTGGCGGTTGAGCCCTTGGGCGCCGAGAAATCTGGCAGGGGCCACTGCTCTAATACACCTGTACTGGTCGCGCGATCCATGGCTCAGTTCCGCCTCTCACGCCCTCGGTTGTCCCGCGATGAACCAATTGAGGACTGGCCCTACCTTGATCGGGAGGTGTTGCTGCCCAGCCGCAGCCGACGGGTCTGCTTCACGTGCCACTGGTTTCGGCATCACCCTGGGGCGAACTGCATCCCCCTGCTCACCTGCCAGCTGCACCAGGGCCTGATTGCCCACGGGGAACACCTCACCCGCCGCTGTCAGGGTTGGACCGAGGACCTGGTGCGCCAACGTGGTTGGGCCCCGGAAGGGGCAACATCCATCTCGGTGACCTCGGCACGTGGGATGGGGACAAATGCCACTGATCACTACAAATATGTTGAAACAACATACACGAACCCTTTGAGTATTAGTACTCATGGGTTGGCGATTCAATGTCTAGGTCGGACCACTGAGCATGGCTGTCTTGCCGTAGCCGCATATCGTATTGATGGCTACGGTTTTGGTGAGATCCTTAAGGACATACCCATGATCGAATGCATGAGCGGACTGCCGGAAGGCACACTCGGTTTTTCGTTCCAGGGCAAGATCACCGCGGACGATTACGACCACGTGCTCACTCCAGCTCTGGATGCTGCCCTTGAGCAGCATGACCGCCTCAAGCTGCTCGCTCAGCTTGGTCCCTCCTTCGAGGGATACGACCTGGGCGCCGCCTGGGCCGACGGCCGTGAGGCGTTGCGCCACTGGGATGGGTTCGAGCGTCTTGCATTGGTGTCTGATGTGGCCTGGGTGCGTACGGCCGTGGCGGCCTTCAGCTTGGTGATGCCCTGCCCCGTGAGGGTGTTCGCCAATGCGGACCTTGAGGATGCACGCCGTTGGTTATCGGAATCTCTTGGAACAATCCATTTGGAGCGTCACGACGATGTGATCCAGGTCCAGCTCATCGGCACGTTGGAGGCCAGTGTCTATGAACGGGCTGAAGCCAACATTGCTGCAGAAATACATGGGCTCGATGGCGTGAGGCTACTGCTGGATTTACGCCAATTCGATGGCTGGGCCGGCCTCGGTGCCTTGGGGCGTCACCTAGCCGTCATACGGGACTATCGCCGGACGATCCAACGGGTGGGGGTAGTAGGCAATAAAGCTTGGCAAGCCTTGGCAGAAAAGCTGGTTGGCCGATTTGTCGATGCTGAGACCCGTTTCTTTGAAAATGCTGACTATGCCCTTGCTGAAACATGGATACGAAGATGAACATGAATGATCATAGAGTGACCACCCTCTTAATTAGTCCAGCCCCCATGAGAGATAGTGAATTATTTAGGCTGATATCTATTGCTGGAGAACTATCAGGCGAGTACGTCCCCGGCGGGTTATGTTCAAATATAGATGTCATTCTAGATTCACTGCCTTTCAATTAGGATTATAGTTAGTGTCTTCTGTTTGCCGACTTGGGCTTCTCGCATCGGTTGCCATGGACGGGAGGATCAGGGTTCAATATCAATGTAGACATCATAGTGAGCTCTGTCTCCCAAGGAGCTGGAGGGCCTTACATGGCAGTACTTTCACGGGAAGCCGACTAGGCTGATTTCAGCGTCCACGCCGTTGCTGTAGGCATACAGGTTCACTTCCTCGACTTGACAGTGCACCCAGACTTTCCCCCAGAATGTTTTTATGGCAGCGCCATTCGCTTGACTATCAGACCGCATCTCGTCTGTCCCGAGACTCTGCGCAATGCGTTTGGAGAGACCCTGACAACTCGTAGTCCAGCGGGCAGTAGCAGCTGGAGGACTGCTTGACGATGTA
>CAYGQY010000047.1:0-9019 GCA_964352195.1 uncultured bacterium | reverse complement strand
ATGCGGGACGACTCCTGATCAATCCCTAGAATGGTAGCAGTACGAATCCATATCAAGTGGGATACCAGGCAGAAATCGAATCAGGTCGTGAAGCGTTTTCGCATCTGATCAGAGCCTGGCACGAGCGGAACGGCTGGTCCCACCGGGTCCTGCCCGGCCTGGCCGAGGTCCTCGACCTGGGCCGTGTCCACAATTCCCAGGTCTCGATGCTGCGCAACCGCAAGCTGGCCTCCCCCGGCCCCGAGGTGTTCCTGGCCCTCGGACGCATCAACCAGTGGCTGGCCGCCAGCGGTGGGGCCCATGCCGTGCCCCTGGCCGGCCATGACGACCTGGTCGAGGCCCTCGACCAGGGGGCACGCCCGCTGCTGAGCGACACCGGACAGCCCCTGGGACCCGGCGACCTGCTGGAGATCTTCGTGGGGATGCGCCAGCCGCCCCGGGCCTTCGACCTGCGCATCGCCGACACCGAGGCGGGCGCGCTCAGTTTCGCCCTGGCCGAACTGCTCACCGCCGGCCGGCCCTGGCGGCTCTGCCGGGACCCGGTGCTGGCCGCCTACCCGGTCGAGAAGGCCCAGCGGCGCGAGCGGTTCGCCGCCGTGATGGCCGGCCAGCGGGACTTCACCGCCGCCGAACTGGACGGGGAACTGAGCGATCTCCGCCGCACCCTCGAGGCCCTCGGGGCGGGTGCCGAGCCGGACCTGAGCGCCGACCGTTTTCTGGAGGTGCTGCGGCGCAAGGCCCACCAGCAGATGCTGGCCCGGGGCGAGGAAACGGACGGGCCGGAGGTCCTGGCGGCGGCGATCCGTCAGGAACTGGTGGCCGAGGGCAACGGCTGTCCGTAGCGGGCGACGCGGATCCGCCTGGCCAGGCCCAGGGCGCGCAGCACCTTGATGTGCTGCCAGGTCATGTCGAACTCAAACCAGCGCAGGCCGTGGCGGGCGCTGGCCGGATGGGCGTGGTGGTTGTTGTGCCAGCCCTCCCCGAAGGAGAGGATCGCCACCCACCAGCAGTTGCGCGAGAGATCGGGGCTGTCGAAGTTGCGGTAGCCGAAGGCGTGGGTGGCGCTGTTCACCAGCCAGGTGACGTGATACACGATCGCCAGCCGCAGGGGGATGCCCCACAACACCAGGCCGAGGCCGCCGCCGGGCACTCCCGCACGCTCCCCGTACCACCACAGGGCTGCCCCGAGGGGGAGCTGAAGCAGCAGGAACCAGCGGTCGAGCCAGCGATAGAAGGGATCGCGCTGCAGATCACCGGTGAAGCGATCCAGCTGCCGCACCGCCGGAATGTCGTGCAGCATCCAGTCGCTGTGGCTCCACCAGAGGCCGCGGCCCGCGTCGTGGTGGTCGTTGGGCTGATCGGAATATTTGTGATGGTGGCGGTGCAGCCCCACCCACTCGATCGGACCGCTCTGGCAGGCCAGGCTGCCCATCAGCACCAGGGTGCGTTCCAGCCAGCGGGGGGCCACGAAGCTGCGGTGGGCCAGCAGGCGGTGCAACCCGAGGGTGACCCCGAGGACGGTGGTCCAGTAGAGGACCACCAGCACGGCCACGCCCTGCCAGCTCCAGAACCGGGGCAGCAGGGCCGCCACCGCCCCCACGTGGATGGCGAGCATGAAGCCGGTGGTGCCGAGCTTGTAGCGGCGCTGGCTCGGGGGCAGCGGAGCGCGGCGGGCGGCTACGGAGTCGCGGATCAGCGCCTCCTGTCGTTCGGCGGCGTGTCCGATGAGGGGACGGTCAACCTGGGGCAGGGCCGAGGTGGGATCTGAAGCAGCGACCAAATGAACTCTCGCGATGGTGGCGCAGGGTCGAGTCCGTCACCTCCACCACCACGGGGGAATCCCGAAGCGGAAAGCCCTTCGGGCCGAGCTGCGCACCTTGACCTGGGATGCCGGTCTGGTAGCCGATGCATCGAATGAAAATCTAGCGGCGCGGGGTCGACGCCCAGGCAGCATGGCCCCAGGCGCCGGGATTGGAGCATGGATGGCGGTGGCCATGGCGCGGCTGGGACCCCGCCGTCCTCAGCCTGGGCCCGGGAGCAGGTGGCGGCGGCCATCGTCCGGGCCGGTGCCGTGGCGGCCGTCCGCACCGCCGCTGTCAAGCCGGCCCTGGAGAGGGTTCTGGCCGCCTTCGCCGCCGAGCGGCTGGGCACCCATCACTTCGCCTCCGTCAGCGGCTATGGCCACGGCGACCAGGGCCGGGAGACCCTCGATCGCGTCTACGCCCGGGTGCTCGGCGCCGAGGCCGCGGCGGTGCGCCTCCAGTTCGTCAGCGGGACCCATGCCATCGCCGCCGCCCTGTTCGGGGTGCTGCGGCCGGGCGATCGGTTGCTGGCCCTCACCGGCCGCCCCTACGACACCCTCGAGGAGGTGATCGGCCTGCGGGGCAGCGGCCAGGGTTCTTTGGCCGAGTTCGGCATCACCTATGACGAATTGCCGCTGCTGGCCAACGGTGCGGTCGACGAGGCGGCCCTGGCCGATGCCCTCGCCCCGGCGACCCGCCTGGTGCTGATCCAGCGCAGCTGCGGCTACAGCTGGCGCCCCTCCCTGCCCGTGGAGGAGATCGGCCGGCTGGTGGAGCGGGTGAAGGCGCTGCAGCCCGGCTGCGTCTGCTTCGTGGACAACTGCTACGGGGAGTTCGTCGAGCCGCTCGAACCCCCGGCGGTGGGGGCCGATCTGATCGCGGGCTCCCTGATCAAGAACCCGGGCGGCACCCTGGCCCCCAGCGGCGGCTACGTGGCCGGCCGCACCGAGCTGGTGGAGCAGGCCTGCTGCCGGCTCACCGCACCGGGCATCGGCCGCGAGGGCGGCACCGGCTTCGACCTCTATCGCCTCCTCTTCCAGGGTCTGTTCCTGGCGCCGCAGATGGTGGCCGAGGCCCTGATCGCCGCGGAGGTCATCGCCACGGTCTTCGATGGCCTCGGCTATGCGGTGCAGCCCCGGCCGGGGGGCCATCGCAGCGACCTGATCCAGGCGGTGCGCTTCGGCGCCCCCGAGCCGCTGATCCGGGTGTGCCGCGCCTTCCAGGCCTGCTCCCCCGTGGGGTCCTATCTCGATCCCATCCCGGCCCCCATGCCCGGCTACGCCAGCGAGCTGGTGATGGCCGGCGGCAGCTTCATCGACGGCAGCACCAGCGAATTCTCCGCCGATGCCCCCCTGCGGGAGCCCTACGTGCTCTATGCCCAGGGAGGGACCCACCACGCCCATGCGGCCCTGGCGCTGGAGCGGGCCCTCACCGCCCTCGAGCCGGCCCGCTGATCCCGGCCCCGGCACGGCCCTCCGGCGCGGCGGCCGGCAGACTGGGGGTCCCCGAGCCTTCGCCGCCGATGGCGCTCCCCGTTCCCGACGACTGCCGTTTCGCCGACAGCCACGAGTACGCCCGCCAGGAAGGCGATCTGGTGCGGGTGGGGGTGAGCGCCTTCGCCGTCGATCAGCTCGGCGACATCGTGTTCGTGGAGCTGCCCGAGCCCGGCACCAGCCTCGAGAAAGGGGCCAGTTTCGGCACGGTCGAATCGGTGAAGGCGGTGGAGGAGGTGTACGCGCCAGTCAGCGGCACCGTGGAGGTGCGCAACGAGGCCGTGCTGGCCAGCCCCGAGGAACTGCAGAACGACCCCTACGGGGAGGGCTGGCTGCTGCTGGTGCGGCCCAGCGACCCGGCCGAGCTCTCCCAGCTGCTGGAGGCATCCACCTACCGGGCCAAGTTGGACGGCGCCTGATCCCGGCCGGACCCGGCGGGGCGGCGCCATTTCCCTAGGATCCACGGCCACCGCAGGGCGTTGCGCCGTGACCGTCGACAGCAGCCTGGGACGTTCCGCCGGCACCGGCTCGCCGGCCGACTCGCCATTCCTGCCGCGCCATCTCGGACCGTCGGCCGCCGATCAGGACCGCATGCTCGAGCGGGTGGGGTCCGCCGACCTGGAGAGCTTCGTGGCCGAGGTGGTGCCGGCGGACATCCTGCTGCCCCCCGGGGCGGCCGAGGCGGGTCTGCCGGTGGGGGTGGGGGAGGCCCAGGCCCTGGCGGAGCTGCGAACGATCGCCGCAGCCAACCAGGTGCGCCGCAGCCTGATCGGCCTCGGCTACGCCGGCACGGCCACGCCGGCGCTGATCCAGCGTCATGTGCTGGAGAACCCCTGCTGGTACACGGCCTACACCCCGTACCAGGCGGAGATCGCCCAGGGGCGCCTGGAGGCACTGCTCAACTTCCAGACCCTGATCAGCGAGCTCACCGGCCTGCCCATCGCCAACGCCTCCCTGCTCGATGAGGCCACCGCCGCCGCCGAAGCCATGGCCCTCAGTGCCGGGGCCTGCCGCCGGCCGGGGGCACGCCGCTATCTCGTGGACCAGGACGTGTTCCCCCAGACCCTCGACGTGCTGCGCACCCGGGCCGAGCCCCTGGGACTGCGGGTCGAGTGCATCGATCCACGCCGCGCCGATGCGGCCACCGGGCTGGGCGACGACGTCTTCGGCCTGCTGCTGCAGCTGCCCGGGGCGAGCGGCGGCCTGGTCGACCCCCGGCCGCTGATCGCGGCGGCCCACGCCGCCGGGGCCCTGGTCACCGTGGCGGTGGATCCGCTGGCCCAGGTGCTGCTGGAGCCGGTGGGGGCCCTCGGCGCCGACATCGCCGTGGGCAGCAGCCAGCGGTTCGGCGTGCCGCTGGGGTTCGGCGGGCCCCATGCCGCGTTCTTCGCCACCACCGAGGCCCACAAACGCCAGATCCCCGGCCGGCTGGTGGGGAGCTCGCTCGATGCCGAGGGCCGGCCGGCCCTGCGGCTGGCCCTGCAGACCCGCGAGCAGCACATCCGCCGCGACAAGGCCACGAGCAACATCTGCACCGCCCAGGTGCTGCTCGCCGTGATGGCCGGTTTCTACGCGGTGCACCACGGCCCCGAGGGCCTCACGGCGATCGCCCGGGAGGTGCTGCGGCACCGGGCCGCCCTGGCCCTGGGCCTGGCTGGGCTCGGCTATGCCGTGGATCCCGGACCCGCCTTCGACACCCTCACCCTGCGCACCCCCGCCGCCACCGAGCTGCTGGAGCGGGCCGAGGCGGCGGGATTCAACTTGCGTCCCGTCCGCGAGGGCGGGGCGGAATCGGCCCCGCTCGCCCTGGCGATCAGCCTTGACGAACGCAGCGACTCGGCCGAACTCGACCGGCTGCTGGCGGTGTTCGCGGCCAGCGCCGGCGCCCCGACCCCCACCGGTGCACCCCGGGCCGCCGCGGCCGCACTCCTGGAGCGGGCCAGCGGCACGGAGCCGGAGCGGACCCTTCTGGCCGGCCTGCCCCTGCGACGGGATCCCTGGCTGCGCCAGGAGGCGTTTCAGCGCTACCGCAGCGAATCGGAACTGCTCCGCTACATCCAGCGGCTGGCCAGCCGGGATCTCTCCCTGGTCCACGGCATGATCCCGCTCGGCAGCTGCACGATGAAGCTCAATGCCGCCGCCGAGCTGGCGCCGGTGAGCTGGCCGGAGTTCGCCGATCTCCATCCCTTCGCCCCGGCCGCTCAGACCCGCGGCTATGCCCGCCTGATCGCCGATCTGGAGGGCTGGCTGGGGGCGATCACCGGATTCGCCGGGGTGTCGCTGCAGCCCAACGCCGGATCCCAGGGGGAGTACGCCGGGCTGCTGGTGATCCGCGCCTGGCACCGCAGCCGCGGCGAAGGCCACCGCGACGTCTGCCTGATCCCCACCAGTGCCCACGGCACCAACCCCGCCAGCGCGGTGATGGCCGGCCTGCGCGTGGTGGCGGTCGCCTGCGACGCCCAGGGGAACATCGACCTGGCCGATCTGGAGAGCAAGGCCAGCACCCATGCCGCCGCCCTGGCCGCGGTGATGGTCACCTACCCCTCCACCCATGGGGTCTTTGAGCCCGGCATCCGCCATCTCTGCGGGGTGGTGCACCGCCATGGCGGCCAGGTCTATCTCGATGGCGCCAACCTCAACGCCCAGGTGGGGCTGGCCCAGCCGGGCCGCTACGGCGCCGACGTCTGCCATCTCAATCTTCACAAGACCTTCTGCATCCCCCACGGCGGCGGCGGCCCCGGCGTGGGACCGATCGGCGTGGCGGCCCACCTGGTGCCGTTCCTGCCTGGCCATCCCCTGGCCGATCCCGGCGGATCGGCCGCGATCGGCGCGGTGGCGGCGGCCCCCTGGGGCAGCGCCGGCATCCTGCCAATCAGCTGGATGTACATCCGCATGATGGGTGGCGCCGGCCTGCGACGGGCCAGTGCGGTGGCCCTTCTGGCCGCCAATGTGATCGCCCGACGGCTGGAGGCGCACTACCCGGTGCTCTTCCGCGGCGACGGCGGCCGGGTGGCCCACGAGTGCATCCTCGACCTGCGCCCGCTCAAGCGCAGTGCCGGCCTGGAGGTGGATGATCTGGCCAAGCGGTTGATGGACTACGGCTTCCACGCCCCCACCGTGAGCTGGCCGGTGGCGGGCACGGTGATGGTGGAGCCCACGGAGAGCGAGTCGCTGGCGGAGATCGACCGTTTCTGCGATGCCATGCTGGCCATCCATGGGGAGGCTCAGGCGATCGCCGACGGGCGGGTGGATCCGCTCGACAACCCGCTCAAACGGGCCCCCCACACCCTGGCGGCGGTCACCGCCGATCACTGGGAGCGGCCCTACAGCCGCAGCCAGGCGGCCTTCCCCGCCGGCGAATCCCAGCGGGCCGACAAGTTCTGGCCGGCGGTGGCCCGCATCGACAACGCCTACGGCGACCGCAACTTGATCTGCACCTGCCCGTCGGTGGAGGAGCTGGCCGCGGAGCCGGAGGAATCGGCGACGACGGCGGTGCCCCCGCGGGCGCAACTGGCCGGAATCGCCGGCGGCACCTGAGCACGGGCGGTTTCACCGAAAGGGCGGTACATTCCACCCATTGATGGCCAACGAAGGATTTTCTTCCGAAAATCCAGCGGACCATCGCCTATCACCTGCCGGAATTTCACGCGGCCCCATTGCCACTCAGGCGGTATCCGTTGTCTCCGTTCCGCAGTCTCGATCGGCCCAGTTTCGATTTCCGCAAGCACATAGGGGATCATGAACGGCAACGACGGCGACCACCCGGCCCCGACCTCTCCGGTCCGTCTCACGATGAGCCGCGGCGCCGATGCCGGCGAGCGCCGGGAGCCGAGCCTGCCGCCTGGGCTGAGCGGTCTGGATGATTCCCACGCCCGCGGTGAAACCTTCCGGGTGGATGGCACCAACGTGGTCAGGGTGCCGTTCGGTGTGCGTCAACCACGCCGGAGGAGGCCCGAGCGCCCGGAGCGCTGGGCCACCCTGGTGCTTCCCTTTCAGGCCGGCGGGCCCAGCCCCACCCCTCCTCAGGCCGCCTGATTCAGGCGCCAGTCCACCAGCGCCTTCACATCCGCCAGGGAGCTGGCGGGTGTGCGGAAGGGCAACACCGGCATCGGGCTGCGCTCCGGCCGCACCAGCCAGGTGAGATCGCTCTGGGGCATGAGCACGAAACCGCGATAGCGGACGAACCAGCGCTTGGCGACCACCGGCGTGATCGGCCGGACCGGCTGGGGCAACAACACCGGACGGGCGGGGACGGGCGAATCCTGTGGGGCCATGGCCGCTGGCTGTCGGAAGGCTCAACCCAGTTGAGCGATTGGCCCTGGCCCGTGCGGCATCGCCCGCTTCTCTTTGCGGGCTCTTTAACGACACTTAATGGTTCAGGCTCAGAACCCGGATCCCGGCTGCTCCAGAAAGCGGCGTTCCTCCTCGGTGCCGGGGCGGCCCAGGGCCGCGTTGCGATGGGGAAAACGGCCGAACCGGGCGATCACATCGCGGTGGCGGCGGGCGAACTCGGCGGAATCGGCCCCGCAGAACCGCTCGAACAGGGAGGTGGCCCGCTCCTGAACCGTCCGTTCTTCGCTGTGCATCAGCGGCATCAGCCAGAACTGGCGGCGGCGGGGATCGGGCTCGGCCTCGATCCAGCCTGCCGCCAGCGCCGCCTGGGCCAGGGCCAGGGCGTCAGCATCCCCGGCGAAGCTGCGGGCCTGGCCGCGCCAGAGTTGGCGCGGAAACTGGTCGAGAAGGAGCACCAGGGCCAGGGCCGGGTCCGGCTCCCGCTCCCAGCCCTTCAGGTCCCCGGCCAGGGCACGCCCGGTGAGCACTCCGAACCGTTGGCGCACCAGGGCATCGAAGCCGGAATCCTTGCCGAACCACTGGGCCGGACGGGCCGTCTCGAACCAGAAGACCAGCACCTGGGCCGCCGGGTCCGGGGCCGCCGGGCTGCTCACGCGAGCTCGAACAGCAGCAGGTCGGCGCCGGAGGACCCGGCCGTGAGCCGGCCCCGGCCGGCGCCGATCCCGGTTTCCGCGGCGAGAAGGCCGAGGCCGTCGCCCCGTTCCAGCCGCTGACGCCCCTCCGGCTGCGGAGACAGCTCCAGTTCGAGCCCCCCGTCGATCAGCTGCAGCCAGCCGGCGCGGCTGCTCTCCAGGGGCAACTCCAGCACCCCACCCGCCGCTGGCCGGGCCCGCCAGAGCCGCACCGGCCGTTGGATCGCCATCGCCTCCCCCCGGCGGCCGGGGTCGAGCAACAGGGTCCAGGTCTCGCCGATGGCGAAGGAGCGTTGCTCGTATTCGGGGGGGATGCCGCGGCGGTCCGGCTCGATCCAGATCTGCAGGAGCCGGCAGGGCCGTCCTCCCCGGTTGATCTCGCTGTGCACCACTCCGGTGCCGGCGCTCATCCGTTGCACCTCCCCCGCCACCAGCACGCGGCCATGGCCCAGGGAGTCGGTGTGGCTGAGTTCGCCCTGGAGCATCACCGTGAGGATCTCCATGTCGCGGTGGGGATGGGGGCCGAAACCGCTCCCGGCGGCGATCGTGTCCTCATTGATCACCCGCAGCGGTCCGAAGCCCATCCAGTCCGGATCGAAATGGTGGGAGAAGGAGAAGCTGTGCCAGCTCTCCAGCCAGGCGAGGCGGCTGTGGAACCGCTCTGGCGCCGGGCGAAGAACCGTCCGACGTGGAGCCGGCGGAACCGGAATGGTCGGGGGGCTGGCGGGGGCCGAGGGCC
>CAYGQY010000046.1:0-9157 GCA_964352195.1 uncultured bacterium | reverse complement strand
CCGGAACCCCCTCCACCCTCTCGATCGAGCGGTCCGCTTGAGCCCGGCCGTGCCGTCCGCCCCCCTGGATGGGCCCCGGCTGGTGGCCGCCGCCGCCGCCGGATTGCAGGATCCGCTGGGGCGTGATCTGGCGGCCAGCGTGGAGTGGTGGAACCTGCCGGGCCTGGAAGGCCGCTGGCCGGTGGCGGTGCTGGGCTCCGGGGAGCCCTGGCTGCTGTTGCACGGTTTTGACAGCTCCTTTCTGGAGTTCCGGCGACTGGCTCCATTGCTGGCCCCCCGGGCGCGGTTGTTCATCCCCGATCTGTTCGGGTTCGGCTTCGGACCACGTCCGGTGCAGGGGCCCTTCACCCCGGCCGGTGTGCTCGCCCACCTCGAGGCGCTGCTGCTGGCCATGTCCGAGCAGGTCGGATCGGCGAGTGCGCCGTCGGTTTCGGTGATCGGCGCCTCGATGGGTGGTTCCGTGGCGGTGGAACTGGCCCGCCGCCATCCCGTTCGGATCCGCCGGCTGCTGCTGCTGGCCCCCGCCGGCCTGACCGGTCGTCCGATGCCCCTGCCGCCCCTGCTCGACGCCCTTGGGGTTCGCTTTCTCGGCCTGCCGTGGGTGCGGCGTGCCCTCTGTCGCCAGGCCTTCGCCGACCCGGCCGCCAGCGTGGGGCCCGCCGAGGAGGAGATCGCCTCCCTCCACCTGCAGGCTCCGGGCTGGGCCGATTCCCTCCGGCGCTTCGCCCGCAGTGGGGGGTTCGCCGGCTCTGGCGATCCGTTGCCGCCCCAGCCGCTTCAGGTGCTGTGGGGGGCGCAGGACCGGATTCTCAGGGCACCCCAGAAGCGGGCGGCCCAGGCCCTGCTGGGCACGCGCCTGCGGGAGCTGGCCGACTGCGGCCACCTGCCCCACCTGGACCGACCCGAGGCCGTGGCCGCCACGTTCGCCGCCTTCGACGCCACACCCCTGCTCTGTTAGGAGGGAATGGTGCCTCTGATCCGCGGATGACGAGCCGCCCCGATCCGCCGGAGGCCCTCCCCCAGCCCCCTGAGCGGGGCCGCGATAGCGGACCCGTGCTGGCCCTGCTGGCGGCGGGTCTCCAGCTCTGGGTGCGGAGCCGCTGCGAGGGGGTCGACAGCCTGGAGCTTCAGCTGCATGGATCGGCTCTGCAGCTGCTGCGTGGCCAGCTTGAGGGCGTCACGCTGATGGCCCGACGGGTGACCTATCAGGGGTTGCAGATCGAGCGTGTGCAGCTGCGCAGCGAGGCCCTGCGGGTCCGGATCGGTCCGTGGCTTCGCACCCGGACCGTCACCCTGGAGCATCCCTTCGCCATCGTCGGGCAGGTGGCCTTCAGCGCGGACGGGTTGACCCGCTCCCTGGCCAGGCCCCAGTGGCGGAGCCTGAGTGACCAGCTCGGTGAAACCCTGTTCGGCCTGGTGCCGCTGCTGGAGCTACGCATCGCCCGCGATCAGCTGATCTTCGTGGCCGCCGCCCTGGGCGAACACCGGGGGGTCGAGCTGGAGACGAGACCGGTGGCCGTGGACGGCAGCGTCGAGCTGCTCGGTCTCGATGGCCGAAGCAGGGCCCGGCTGCCGATGGATCCCAACATCCACATCGACAGGGTCAGCCTTGAGGGGGAGATGCTGCGGCTGGACGGCGAGGCGAGGGTGACTCCCTGAGCCCAGCCGCGGCGGGGCTCTAGCCCAGCGGTGGAGAGGCCTGATCCAGCAGCGGTACCAGCAGAGTCACCACATAGAAGACCACCGCCGGGGTGAACAGGTAACTGTCGATCCGGTCGAGAATGCCTCCATGACCGGGGATGGCGTCGCCGGAATCCTTGAGCCCCGCGTCCCGTTTCATCATCGATTCGGTCAGATCGCCCACCAGGGCGAACACCGCCACCATGCCCCCGAGCAGGGCTCCCACCAGCCAGCCCCAGGGCCAGCCCAGCAGCACCCCGCCCACGGCTCCCACCAGCACGGCGCAGCCCACTCCGCCCAGGGCCCCCTCCACCGTCTTGCCCGGGGAGATCGGGGAGAGGGGATGCCGGCCGAGGCGGCGGCCGATCACATAGGAGCCGATATCGGTGGCCACCACCAGCAGGCAGGCCAGCAGGGTGAGAGCCATTCCGCTCGAGATCGGCCAGCCCGGATCCCCCAGGCGGGGGGCCAGAAGCCCATCGCCGAGATCCCTCAGCCTCAGCCAGTGGCTGGGCAGGAAGCCCAGGTAGAACAGCCCGAAGATTGAGGCGGCGATGTCGGCGATCGTGCCGGTCACGGGCTGAAGCAGCAGCCAGCCACAGATCACGGCCCCCGACAGCGGCAGCACCGCCGCCGCCAGATCCACCGCCATGCCCCCGCCGCTGGCCCACTGGGTGGCGATCAGCAACAGCTGACAGGCGACCAGGGTGGTCTTGGTGGCGGGACGGATGCCCTTGAACTGGGCCATCCGGAAGAACTCCAGCAGGCCGAGGTGCACGATCACTCCCACCGCCAGCGTGAACCACCACCCCCCCAGTCCCACCACCAGCAGCCCGAAGCCGCCGGCCGCAAGTCCACTGACCAGCCTGGGCAGGGAGGTTGGCGCCCGGCGGGTCTGACTCACCCGAGACGCTCGGCCGCGATCAGGAAGAGAGGTTCGGCCGCGGCCAGCCGCGCCTGGCTGCCCCGCCGCTGCATGCGATGAACCGTGGCCTGCACCACCTGCACGTCCCGGGCGTCGAGCTGGCTCAGGGTATCGGTCGCATCGACCAGCCCCTCCAGGCTGGCTGTGCTGATCACCAGGCGCCCCCCCGGCAGCAGGGCGCTCCAGACGGCCTCCAGCACCGTCGCGAGGGGGCGCCCCACCTCCAGCACCACCCGGTCCGGCCGGCCCGGCAGGCGCGCCAGATCCTCGGGCGCCTGGCCGGCATGGATGTGCAGGTTCGAGATGCCGAAGCGGCGGCGGTTCCGCTCCAGCAGCTCAATCGCCTCCGGATCCCTCTCCAGCGTGTGCAGGGCGCCGGAGGGCATCAGCCGGGCGATCTCCAGGGCCAGCGCCCCCGTGCCACCGCCCACATCCCAGACGGTGGAATCGGCCCTGGGCCGAAGGTGGGCCAGCAGCATCACCCGCAGTTCCATCGGAGTCGGACTGAACCCCGGGGCACCTTCGAACACGCTGTCGGGCAGGCCCGGAGTGACGAAATCCCACTGGAACGGAGGCTCCACCGCCGGACCGGATTCCGGCGGCCCCCTTCGCTCCCGTGCGCCCATCCGCTGCGCCGTTCAGGCCACAACCTTCACGGTATCAGCGATCTGGCCGGGCCAGAGGACCCGCTGCCGCCGTAACCAGTCGACCCGCCCCGGATCGATCCGCTCACCGGGAATGAGCAGGGGGATGCCCGGTGGATAGGGGCAGATGGGCTCGGCGGCCAGACGGCCCGCCGCCTGCTCCAGCGGCACCACCGTCCAGGGTGCCCGCCAGGCCACCTCCACGTCCAGCTCGGGCTCCGCCATTGGTGGCAGGGGGGGGCGGCGGAAGGGCGGCAAGGGTTCGCCCCCCAGGGCGTCCCGCAGGCGCCGCAGCTGGATGGGCAGCCTCCGCCCCACACCCCGGGGCGGAATGATCCCCAGGCAGAAGGTGAGGCAGCCCGGTTCGGGCAGTTCGGCCGTCACGCCCTGCTGCTGCAGCCAGGTGTCGGCCGCCGGGCCGCTGAGGCCGAGGGCTGCGGTGTGGAGCACCAGCCGCAGGGGATCCTGATTGGACACCAGGGGCAGGCCGGCGGCCAGCAGCCGCGCCCGCAGCTGGGCGGCGATGGCCAGGGCATCACGGAGCTGTCGCTCGCCGGCCGGGCTGTGGCGATGGGCCAGGGCGGCGGCGCTGGAGGCCAGCAGCAGGGCGCTGGGGCTGGAGGTCTGCAGCCAGAGCAGGCTGCGTTCCACCGCCGCGGCCGGCAGTCGCGCGCCCTGCAGCATCAGGGCGGCGCTCTGGGCCAGCCCGCCGGCTGCCTTGTGCAGGGACTGCACCACCAGATCGGCGCCCGCCGCCAGGGCCGTGCCGGGCAGACCCGGCCCGCCGAAGTGGGCGCCGTGGGCCTCGTCCACCAGGACCGGCAGCCCCCGGCGATGGACGAGGTCCACCAGCGCCGGCAGGTCTCCCGCCAGACCCTGGTAGCTGGGATGGACCAGCACCACCCCTGCCAAGGGGCCGGCCCGGTCCAGCAGCCGGCGCAGCTGATCCGCCCTGGGTGGCTGCCAGAGGCCCGTGGCCGGATCGAAGGGCAGATCGAACACCACCGGTCGCAGGCGGCCGAGCACACACCCGTGCAGCAGGCTGCGGTGCAGGTTTCGGGGCAGCAGAACCCGCTCACCGGGGGCGGCCATGGCCAGCAGGGCCGCCTGAAGCAGACCGCTGGCCCCATTGACCCCGAACCAGCAGCGGTCGCAGCCGCACAGCCGGGCGCTGCTGGCCTGGGAGGCTGCCACGGCACCTTCCATGTCCAGCGGCCCCCCGATCGCCGCCAGTTCCGGCAGATCCCAGCTGCCGGGTGCTTGCCGCAGCAGCTCCCGCAGCTCCGGCGCCAGGCCCCGCCCCCGCCCGTGGGCGGGCAGGTACAGATCGAGGCCGGGACGGAGGCTCCGCAGAGCCCGGGGCAGAAGCATGCTCAGGGGGGGGCTTTCTAGAGTCTGGAGAGTGGACCACAGGCGCCGCAGGAGTTCCGACCATCACCGTCCGCCCCCCGCTCCGACCCATCCGCCCGGTCCCTCTGGAGGGGCCACCGCCCCGCTACGACCCCGACGCTGATCTGCGCTGGCTGCTCCGGAGACCCTGGGTGCTGGTCGGCCGCCTGCTGGTGGTCCTCTGGCAGCTGGCGGGGCTGGCTTTGGTGCTGGTCGTGCAGGGCAGCAGCGCCGATGCGGCGGTGCAGCGCCAGCTCGGCCGCCGCATCCTCACCACGCTCACCCAGCTGGGACCCTGTTTCATCAAGGTGGGCCAGGCCCTCTCCACCCGCCCCGATCTGGTGCGGCGCGACTGGCTCGAGCAGCTCACCCAGCTGCAGGACAACCTGCCCCCCTTCCCCCACGCCCAGGCCCTGGCAGTGATCGAGTCGGAGCTGGGATCCCCGGCCGGGCAGCTGTTCGAGACGTTCCCGCCCTATCCGGTGGCGGCGGCGAGCCTGGGGCAGGTGTACAAGGCGGAGTTCACTCCGGGCCACTGGGTAGCGGTGAAGGTGCAACGGCCGAATCTGGCCTACCTGCTGCGCCGCGATCTGGTGATCATCCGCCTGCTCGGGATCCTCACAGCCCCGTTCCTGCCGCTGAACCTGGGCTTCGGGCTCGGGGACATCATCGATGAATTCGGTCACACCCTCTTCGAGGAGATCGATTACCGCCGTGAGGCTGACAATGCCGATCGGTTCGGCGCCCTGTTCGCCGACAACCCCACGGTGACGGTGCCTCGCGTGGAGCGGCAGGTCTCCAGCCGGCTGGTCCTCACCACCACCTGGATCAACGGCATCAAGCTGCAGGACCGGCGGGAGCTCGAGGCCCACCGGCTCGAACCCGATGCCCTGATCCGCACCGGAGTGATGGCCGGCCTGCAGCAGCTGCTGGAATTCGGCTATTTCCACGCCGATCCCCACCCCGGCAACCTCTTCGCCCTGCCCGGCCGCACCGGGGCCATGGGCCATGTGGCCTATGTCGATTTCGGCATGATGGATTCGATCAGCGACGCGGACCGTCTGACGCTCACCGCGGCTGTGGTCCATCTGATCAACCGGGATTTCGAGGCCCTCGCCGGCGACTTCCGCGCCCTCGGTTTCCTCCGCCCCGACGCCGATCTGGCTCCGATCGTGCCGGCCCTGGAAACCGTGCTCGGTGGTCAGCTGGGGGAGAACGTGGGGTCCTTCAACTTCAAGGCGATCACCGACCGGTTCTCCGAGCTGATGTTCGATTACCCCTTCCGGGTGCCGGCCCGCTTCGCCCTGATCATCCGGGCGGTGGTCAGCCAGGAGGGCCTGGCGCTGCGGCTCGACCCCAGCTTCCGGATCATCCGGGTCGCCTATCCCTACGTGGCCCGCCGGCTGCTGGCCGGCGACACCGCCGAGCTTCGCGAAAAACTGCTGGAAGTGCTCTTCGACCCGCGCGGTCGCCTGCAGCTGCAGCGCCTGGAGAGTCTGCTGGCGGTGGTCGAGCAGGACGAAGCCAACGCAGACCTCCTGCCGGTGGTCGGAGCTGGCCTGCGCCTTCTGCTGGGACCCCGCGGTGACAGCCTGCGCCAGCGGCTTCTGCTGATGCTGGTACGCGACAACCACCTCCACACCGACGACCTCCAGGCGCTGCTCGAACTGCTGCGTCGCACCTTCTCCCCCCGCAAGCTGGCTGGGGGCGTTCTGCACCGCTTCAACCCCCTCGGCGCCGCCGCCTGAGGGGCGGCGGTAGGGTCACCGTCCCGTCCGGTCCCCTTCCGTGAGCGTCGTTGCCGCCCTCGTCACCTCCGCTTCGGGGGATCTGCAGCAGGTGGCTCAGGAGGCGTCCCTGGGGTTGCTGGGTGACCTTGACGCCCAGGAGATCCTGCTGGAGTCCGTTCCCCTGGGTCAGCCCCCCTTCTTCCTGGCTGGGGTGGGCCTGCTGATCAGCGTGCTCTGCGGACTCACCTTTGCCCGCCAGGTGCAGAACCGGCTGGAAGGCTGGAAACAGGATCGCCTCGCCCTGCTGCCGCTGGGCAGCGGCGACGTGATCGCCTCCTACAGCGCGCTGGTGATCGGGGTGACCCTCTTCATCGGCGGCAGCCTGCAGGTGTTCGGCTTCGGGGGGGGAACCGCCCTGCTGGTGGCCCTGCTGCTCTCCCTGCTCACCGGCGGAGCCCTGTGGGTGCAGCTGGAGCGCTTGATGGCCCAGGTGCAGGACGGCAGCTTCCGGGCCGTGGATTTCGACAATTTCGACCAGTTCTTCTGAGCCGATCAGTTCTGCCATTCGATCTGGTTGGGGTGCAGGATGTGGTGGGGGCCTGGACCCGCACCGGCTGCCAGCAGCACCTGCAGGTGACGGCCTTTCAACTGGGAGAGGGTCACTTCAGAAACCAGCTGGTTGAGGAGGGAGCGCTCGATCGAGATGGCCATCGGCTGGCGATTGATGCCGGTGGCGTTAACCAACACGGCGGTTCCGGCCATCGAGACGTCGTCAGTCCACAGGTCATGGGAGACGATATTCAGTCCAGGCGGACAGGCGATTGACAGGGTGGTTCCATCCAGCTTGAGACAGGCGCTGAAGGACCGAACCTCAGCCACCAGCCGTTCCATTGGGCCGTAATCGGGAATGGTACCGGGGCCGTAGTTCGCCCGGTCCCGGTGCCGTACATCGGCGGGAAGTTCCATGAGCACCCTTGCGGGCACCTCACGATCCCTGTCGGCGAGGCCGGGAGAGAGGGCCACCAGCGCTGCCGGGAGTGGATCTCCGCGCGCAATCACCCGGAAGCCCTCCTCGCTCCGCTCCGGACTGAACTCATCCGAGGGTTGTTCCTGTTCGAAGCTTCGGGCCGCCACTCCCACATCGGACTTGCCATCGCGCACCAGATCGAAGATCTCGGACACCTCCAGATTGGTTAGCAGGGTCACACGCCTGCCTTTGAGCAGCGCCATCGGCACGAAGTACTTCGTAGCGGAGTAGTAATCTCCAAGGGCCACCTTGGAATCAGCCCCCAGATCTGCCAGTTTCTGGATAGGGCTGTCCTTGCGGGTGAAGATCACCGAGGTGTACCCTTTGCTCTCCGGGAACATCACGCCGATCGGCCGATAGCCGAGCTCCATCGCCGACATCGAAACGATCGGTGAATAGGCCAAGGCCACATCCCAGTTGAGTGCTTTCAGCTCCGCCACGGCCTTGGGGTAGCTGTCGGTGTTTGTGAGGATCACATCAACGCGCTTGCCGAGCAGATGGTTGATCAGCCGATCCGGCTTCAGTCGGTGCTCCAGCGCCGTCTCCAGAGTGCGGTAGTTGTCGAGGCGTTGATGGGGTGTGCCGATCACAAGGCTCTCGGCTCAGACTTTCGGGGATCGGTAGTAGTCGATCAGGAAGCCACTGATCGCGATTGTCCCCAGCCCTGCCGCCCAGAAGCGCTTCGAGCCAGGGGCCCTTCCGCTGTCCAGGCGCCGCAGAGTTTCGATCGGGCCCGGGTTGATCTCGCTCTTGATTGCCCGCACCTCCGTTGCCTGGGGGCTGTCGATCGCCTGGAGCAGGACTTCCATGCTCTCGAGATAGCCCAGGACTGAAGGGCGGCTGCGGAAGAGCGGATCTTCTCCCTGATCGTGGGCAAGGCGATTGCGCAGGTCCCTCAAGCTGTCGATTCTCCAGCGGCTACCTGAGCCGAATCGCTGGCTGAAGAGAATCTTCCAGTAGTACGTATCAGACAGCAGCTTCAGTAGAGCAGCCGCATCGAGCGCGGGCCCTTCGGCTCCATAGGGCGGTCCAAAGGGGAACATCTTCCGCACCTTTTCGTGCTGATGCCATTGATGTCCGAATCGCTCGCTCAGGCTGGCGTCCACGAATGGCCTGAGGCCGTCCCGGGTGGCGTCGAGGGCTCGGTTCAGTGCCGTTTTGTACGCAGACTGCGAAGCCAACTGCCTACGCCACCACCTTGATGGGCCGACTGTAAGGGCGAATAGCCTCGACTGACTACGGTGGATCCCGATGGGACCAGCTGGGAGTGCGCCGAAGCTCTCTCATAGACGGGCTCATCCCAGAGCTGATCCAGCAGGTGATCGAGGGCTTCACCTCGGTGGGCCATCCCCCAGGCGCGGGTGAGGATGTCGAGGCGCTCGAGATTCCGCTGCTGCAATCGAACGTTGGTGGTGGTGACGCGGGTTTGGGGAGGACAGTTCACGGGTCAAGGGAGTGGCGTTGTTCGTTCAAGGATTCCCAGCTCAACCACAGAGGAATCCCAACTCCCAGATTCCGCTGGGAGTGACCCGGCCTGCATCAGTTCCGTGTGAACCAGCCTGATTGCCGATCAGGCCACCAGATACCCCTCCAGCTGGCGGGAGCGGGAGCGGATTCCCTCCAGGGCTCGGCGCTCCAGGTTGCGGGTCTTGTCCCGGCTCATGCCGAGGTTGCGGGCGATCGAGGTGAGGCTCATCGGCTCTTCGCCGTCGATGCCGTAGCGCATCTTCAGCACGCTGCGCTGCACCTCCGGCAGCTGCTC
>CAYGQY010000045.1:0-9315 GCA_964352195.1 uncultured bacterium | reverse complement strand
TGTGGCTGGATGGCATCCCGCCGGTCTCGAACAGCACCGCCGGTCGCCAGCGGCGGTGCTCCACCAGTTCCACCAGGAGCTTGCCCAGCTGGGCCAGCCCACAGGCGATCAGGGCCCAGGCCAGAACGCCGTTGTCGAGCAGCTGCAGCAGGGTGTCAGCGGGCGGGGAGGGGGTCATCGGTCGCGGCTGGTGATGAAATCGGCCAGGGCAAGCAGGGGATGGGCCTTGTTCTGCCAAGGCTGCAGCGCCCCCTTCGCTTCCGCCACCAGCCCCTCGGCCCGCCGCCGCGATTCCTCCAGACCCAGCAACTTGGGGTAGGTGGTCTTGTCGGCGGTGAGATCCTTGCCGGCCGTCTTGCCGAGCACCTCGCTGCTGGCGGTCACATCGAGAATGTCGTCGATGATCTGAAAGGCCAGGCCGATGCCGCGGGAGTACACCCGCAGCGCATCCAGCAGCGTCTGCTCCGCTCCGCCGATCAGGGCGCCGCAGAGCACACAGGCCTGCAGCAGGGCACCGGTCTTGTGGAGGTGGATGTACTCGAGCGTGGCGAGATCCACCTGCTTGCCCTCGCACTCGAGGTCGACCACCTGGCCGCCCACCAGGCCCGGAGCTCCCGCGGCCCGTGAGAGCTCCCCCACCACCTGCAGCAGCCGCTCCGGTGCCACCCCGGGGCTGCGCAGCGCCACCATTTCGAACGCACGGGTGAGCAGGGCGTCGCCGGCCAGAATCGCGTTGGCTTCGCCGTACACCTTGTGGTTGGTGGGGCGACCCCGGCGCAGATCGTCGTTGTCCATGGCCGGAAGATCGTCATGGATCAGGGACATGGTGTGGATCATCTCCAGCGCCACGGCGGTGGGCAGGGCCTGATCGCTCTCGCCTCCGGCCAGTTCGCAGGCCGCCAGGCAGAGGATGGGACGGAGTCGCTTTCCGCCGGCCAGAAGGGAGTAGCGCATGGCATCCCGTAGGGACTCCGGCCGCTCCGGCCCCAGGGAGGCATCGAGGGCACGTTCCACCCGGCCCCGGGCGACCTCGAGGTAGGCGGTGAAATCAAAATCCGTGCTCACCGCCACGGCCATGGGAACCAGCGCGCTGGCGGGGATTCTCTCAGGCCACGGGCCGTCGGGGGTCAGGGCAGCAGATCCGCCAACGGATTGTCAGGTGGCGTGTCCGCCCGGTCGGACGATCCGGTGCGGGCGCACCAGCTCGCCACGGTGTTCACCAGCAGCATGGTGACGGTCATCGGCCCCACCCCGCCCGGAACAGGCGTGATCGCCGACGCGATCGGCTCCACCTCCTCAAAGCGCACGTCGCCGCAGAGGCCGCCGGGGGTGCGGTGGATCCCCACGTCCACCACCACGGTGCCGGCACTCACGTGGTCGGCGCCGATCAGCCGGGGTTGGCCGGCTGCCACCACCAGCAGCTCCGCCTGGCGGCTCAGGGCCGCCAGATCCCTGGTGCGGGAATGGGCAACCGAGACGGTGGCATCGGCGGCCTGGAGCATCAGCGCCATCGGTTGACCCACCAGGATGCTCCGTCCCACCACCACGGCCCGACGGCCGGCCGGCTCGATCCCGTGGCGCCCCAGCAGGGCCATCACCCCGGCGGGGGTGCAGCTGCGCGGCCCCGGTTCCCCCTTCAGCAGCCGTCCCAGATTGAGAGTGTGCAGGCCATCGGCATCCTTGGCCGGATCGATTGCCGCCAGCAGGGGCCCCTCCTGGAGCCCCCGGGGCAGGGGCAGCTGCAGCAGGATCCCGTCGACCGCCGGGTCGCCGTTGAGCGCCTCGATCGTGGCCAGCAGCTCCTGGGCCGGGGTGGCAGGGCCCAGATGGGCCCCCAGGCTGCGAATCCCGACGCGAGCGCAGGCCTTCTCCTTGTTCGCCACGTAGACCCCACTGGCCGGATCGTCGCCGATGCGCAACACGGCAAGACCGGGGGGGCGCCCGGCCCGGGGCAGCCGCTCACCGATCACCGCCAGCAGGCGCTGCTCCAGCTCCGCCGCCAGCTGGCGGCCATCCAGGCGCAGGGCCATGGGGGACGGGTGCATCAGCCTCCAGCATGCAAGCCGGAGGGGCCGCCGCGACCTCGCTAGCGTTCGGTTCCGAGAGGCCGGACATCCCGTGAAGCCGTGATGGTGCTGCGCCTGGGTCGCGTCAAGCAGCTGTGGCGGCAGTTGCTGCGGCGGGAATCACCGCGCCAGGCACTCTGCAGCTGGAGGGTGCTGGATGGGCTGGCGGTGCTGGTGGCCTGCCTGCTGGTGGCGCTGCTCTCCAGCTGGCCCTGGCTGGTGGAGCCGAGTCTGCGGCCGGGAGTGCCGGCCCCGATCAGTGCCCGGGCCCCCGAGGCCGCCACCGTGATCGACAGCGAAGCCCTCGAGCGTCGCCGTTCCCAGCTCGGTACCCGCACCACGGTTCAGGTGGTGGACCCCGCGGCGAACCAGGCGCTGCAGGAGCGGCTCGCGCGGCAGCTCCAGGAGCTCGAGCAGGTGGCGCGGAGCCCCCAGGATCGGGTGGGTCCCCTGAACCTCACCCCCGCCGAGCAGGCCTGGCTGGTCAGCCGCACACCTGAGGAGCTCAACGACTGGAAGCTCACCCTGCGGGTCGCCCAGCAGCGCATGCTCAGTCAGGGGGTGGTCGGCAACGTGGCTCTGCAGCAGCTGGAGAAGGCCGCCCGGATGCAGCTGATCGGCCTGGAGGAGCCGGCCCTGGGGCTGGGCAGTCGCCTGCTGGCCACAAACCTGCAGGGCCGCACCAATCTCCGCACCGATGCCCTGATGAGTCAGCGGCTGATCGAAGACATCCTCACCCAGCAGGGCATTCCCCGCATCGTGGTGAAAGAGGGCGATCTGATCACCCGCCAGGGGGAGCCGATCAGTTCCCAGGCCTTCGACGTGCTCGATCACTTCGGCCTGGTCGACCGACGCCCCCTGCTCCGGGCCTGGCTCGGTCATCTGCTCGAGGCCCTGACCGCCTGCGTGGTGATGGTCCTGATCCTGCGGCGCTGGCGTTGCAGCCTGGAGCCGCGCCATGCCCTGCTCGCCCTGGCCATGCTGCTGGTGGTGCAGGGGTTCAAACTCTGGCTGGGCAACACCGCCAGCCCCCTGGCGCTGCTGGTGCCGCCCACACTCTTGCTGGCCCAGGCGCTCGGCACACCGGCCGGTCTGGCCTGGCTGGCGGTGGCGAGCCTGCTCTGGCCACAGCCCCTCGACGACTACAGCGAAGTCCGGCTGCTGGTGGCCGCCCTGGTGGCGGTGGTGGCGGCAGTGCTCGCCGGTCGCCAGCGCAGCCGCGCCCAGTTGGTCCAGCTGGCGATCCTGCTGCCGATCGGGGCCCTGGCTCTCCAGTGGCTGGTGCTCCAGAGCGTCTCGCGCTGGTACGGAGGGACCCGGGTGCCCCCGGGTGGCAGCGAACTGGCCTCCGAAGCCCTGCTGATGGGGGCCCTGCTGATGGGGGGACTGCTGCTGGGGCCGTTGGTGGAGAGCTCCTTCGGGTTGCTCACCCGTGCCCGGTTGCTGGAGCTGGCCGATCTGGAGCGGCCGCTGTTGCGCCGGCTCTCCATCGAGGCGCCCGGCACCTTCGAGCACACCTTGATGATCTGTGGCCTGGCCGAGGAGGGCGCCAGGGCGATCGGAGCGGATGTGGACCTGATTCGCACCGGGTCCCTCTACCACGACGTGGGCAAGCTCCACGCTCCCCAGTGGTTCATCGAGAACCAGTCGGAAGGGGCCAATCCCCACGATGAGCTCGATGATCCCTTCGGCAGCGCCCGAATCCTCCAGGCCCATGTGGACGAAGGGCTCAAGCTTGCCCGCCGGCATCGGCTGCCGCGCCCCCTGGCCGATTTCATCCCGGAGCACCAGGGCACGCTGCGGATGGGCTACTTCTTCCACCAGGCCCGGGAGCGCGATCCCTCCACCCCGGAGCAGAGCTTTCGCTATCGGGGGCCCACGCCCCAGAGCCGGGAGACGGCAATCCTGATGCTGGCCGATGGCTGTGAGGCCGCCCTGCGCTCCCTGCCGCCCGGCACCTCGCAGGGGGAAGCCAGCGCGATGGTGCGGCGCCTGATCGATGCCCGCCGCCTCGACGGCCAGCTGCGCGACAGCGGTCTGAGCCTGGCGGAGCTGGAGTTGGTGATCCAGGCCTTCGTGCGGGTCTGGAAACGGATGCGGCACCGGCGTATTCCCTATCCGATCCCGGCCCGCAAGGCCTACAGCGCCTGACCCCTCCGCGCCACGCCCCGGGTGCAGCGGCGTGGACATCCGGATCCGGATTGACGCCGGAGGGGAAGGCCTGCAGGATCCAGCCAGTTCGGCCCCAGCGGGCCAGTGCCGATGAGCGACCGCAGGCGATCGAAGGTTCTGGGCACGAGCCCCCACATGGCCCATCGGAACCTGGCCGAGACGATTCCCCGTGATCGCTTGCCCAAAGCCGGCCTGGAGGCCGAGACGGCCTATCAGCTCATCCATGACGAGCTGATGCTCGATGGCAACGCCCGCCTCAACCTGGCCACCTTCGTGGGCACCTGGATGGAGCCCCAGGCCCGGCGCCTGATGGATGAGTGTGCCGACAAGAACATGGTCGACAAGGATGAGTACCCCCAGACCGCCGAACTGGAGGAGCGCTGCGTCCGGATCCTGGCCGCCCTCTGGAACGCCCCGGATCCGGCGGCGGTGATCGGAACCTCCACCACCGGCTCCAGCGAGGCCTGCATGCTCGGCGGGCTGGCGCTGAAGTGGCGCTGGCGGCAACGTCGTCAGGCTGCGGGGGAACCGGCGGATCGCCCCAACCTGGTCATGGGGGCCAACACCCAGATCTGCTGGGACAAGTTCTGCCGCTTCTTCGACGTGGAGCCGCGACTGGTGCCCCTCGAGGCGGGCCGGCTCCAGTTGAACGGCGAGGAGGCCGTGGCCCGCTGCGATGCCAACACAATCGCGGTGGTGGGCATCGTGGGCAGCACCTTCGACGGCAGTTACGAACCGATCGACGGCATCCAGCATTGTCTTGACGCCCTGCAGGCCAGCACGGGTCTTGACATCCCGATCCATGTGGATGGGGCCTCAGGGGCCTTTGTGGCCCCGTTCAATTCACCCGAATGGCCCTGGGATTTTCGCCTGCCGAGGGTGCAGTCGATCAACACGAGCGGCCACAAGTATGGCGGTGTGTTCCCTGGGGTGGGTTGGGTGGTCTGGCGCGATCGTGCCGCCTTGCCCGAGGATCTGGTCTTCCGAGTGAACTACCTCGGTGGAGAGATGCCGAGCTTTGCGCTCAATTTCTCGAGGCCTGGCGCCCAGGTGGTGGCGCAGTACTTCAATTTTCTGCACCTGGGCTGGGGGGGCTACCGGGCTCGGATGCAGATGCTGGAGGGGATTGCCTGTCAACTGGCCGATGGCCTCGCAGCCATGGGTCCCCTGCGTCTGGTGAGTCACCCCCGCGGTCAGTTGCCGGTGTTCGCCCTGGAGCTGGATCCGGGGATCACCACCTACACGGTGTACAACCTCAGCGACAAGCTGCGGGAGCGCGGCTGGCTGATTCCGGCCTACACACTCCCGGCCCATCAGCAGGATCGCTCCGTCCTGCGGTTGGTGATCCGGGCCGATTTCAGCGGTGACATGGCCGAGATGCTGCTGGAGGACGTGCGTCGGGCCCTCGATTTCTTCGAAGGCCTCGACGGACCGATGCCGGCCTCCGTGAGCCGGCCCAGCTTCGCCCATCTCTGAGCACCAACTTCCGGACGCCGTTCAGCCCTGGGAGAGCAGGGTGCCGAGGCCGATCTGGTGCAGGATGCCCTGGCCGGTGAGGGCCTCGGTCAGCACGCCGATCAGGAAGCCCAGCATGGCGGCCCGGCCGTTGAAGAGCTCGACGCGACGCAGCTGCTCTTCATGGATCTGGGCTGCGGCGGCACTGCTGTACCAGGAGGGATCCGCCTGGCCGCTGGAGCTGGCGAACGGGGTGGAGCGCAGGCCGGTGGAGGAGGTCATGGAGGTCAAGCGACGGATCACAATGTAACGGATCCTTGCGCGCTCTTGACAAACTGGGGGCCATCTCAGTCATTTGCCCTTCTAATGCCGTTGGCCCTCTCCGGGGGGATCGCCCAGGAGCGATAGGGTCCTTCCAGGCAGGTCAGTCCATGCGTTCTTCTCCAGCGCCGCCCCTGGCGGCGATCGGCCCCCACGGCAAGCTCGGCGTATTGATCTGCGGCCATGGCAGCCGCAATCGTCTCGCCGTCGCTGAATTCGCCCAGCTGGCGGAGGCCCTCCGCGGCCGCCTGACCGGTCTGCCGGTCGAGTACGGCTATCTCGAATTCGCCAGGCCGATCCTGAGGGACGGTCTCGATCGCCTGCGGGAGCAGGGTGTGGAGCATGTGCTGGCGGTGCCCGGCATGCTCTTCGCCGCTGGCCACGCCAAGAATGACATCCCCTCGGTGCTCAACACCTATGCCGCCGAGACGGGCCTGCGGATCGACTACGGCCGCGAGCTCGGCGTCGATCTCAAGATGATCCAGGCCGCCGGGGCCCGTCTGCGGGAGGCTCTCGCCGCGGCCCCCCGGGACATTCCCCTGCACGAGACCCTGCTGGTGGTGGTCGGACGGGGGTCCTCCGATCCCGATGCCAACTCCAACGTCAGCAAGGTGACCCGCATGCTGGTGGAGGGCTTTGGCTTCGGCTGGGGCGAGACCCTCTTCTCCGGGGTCACCTTCCCACTGGTGGAGCCCGGTCTCCGCCACGTGGTCAAGCTGGGGTTCCGGCGCCTGCTGGTGTTCCCCTACTTCCTCTTCTCCGGTGTGCTGGTCAGCCGAATCCGCCAGCACACCCGCCTGGTGGCGGCCGACCACCCCGCCATGGAGATCCTGGAGGCCGGCTATCTGGGCGATCACCCCCTCGTGCTCGACACCTTCCGGGAGCGTGTGCAGGAGGTGGTGCGCGGAGACACCCAGATGAACTGCTCGCTATGCAAGTACCGGGCCCAGGTGCTGGGCTTCGAGACCGAGGTGGGGGCCCCCCAGCGCAGCCACCATCACCATGTCGAGGGCCTGGTGGTGAGCTGCCTGCTCTGTGAAAGCGAATGCACCGGGGCCTGCCAGCCCGATGGGGTGCCGATCCCCCTGGCTGGAGGCGGGGCGCCGCTCCCGGCCCATAACCACCCCCATGACCACACCCACGCCAACGGCCATGAGCACCCCCAGGACCACGGCCATGGTCGCTACCCCCATGCCGACCACCCCCTCGGTCCCCGCAGCCTGGGAGCTGCCTCATCCGTCTCGCCGCCGGTCAAGTCGCAAGAGACCAAGCATTGATCAGCTCTGCTCATCAGTGGAGGATTTCCCCAGCTCCAGGTCGTTTTCCCCAGCCCAACCGGGGTTTTTCCACAGACTTCCGGGGTGAATCGGTCTTGGGACCGTCGGGGCTGGGGATTGTGGTGTTCCCCAGGTCCATGGCTTGACAGTCCGGGTCGTCGCCTTTGCGCTGGGGCCGTGCCCCGGGGCATCCGGTCACATCTCCCGCACCGCAGGCCTGTCTCAGGCTGATGCGGGATGGGCGCGCTCCGGAAGCCCCCTTTGACGGCGAGCCCCCATCCGTGGCTTTCTGTGTCCGTGATCCATGGGACGAGACGATGAACGAGCGCGGCGATCCAGAGGCGGAGATGGCCCGCATCAGCCTCGAGGCGGAAATTCCGGAGGCCCTCTTCGAGGGCATGCACGACTTCCTCCGCGGCCATCCCCACTGGGACCAGTACCGCCTGATCAGCTCGGCTCTGGCGGGCTTCCTGTTCCAGAACGGCTGCACCGATCGTTGCGTGACCCAGCACTACCTCAATGGGCTGTTCATGCGGACCGGCCCCGGTTGAGCGGACGCCCCGGCAGGGGCAGGACAAAAAAAAGCGGGAGCTGCCGCCCCCGCTCTTGTTCTCCCTTGCCCGACCCGTTGAAAGGTCGCCTGCTGATTGTGCGCCGCCCTCCGGGCCCCGGTTGTGGTCATTGACACCGCTTGAGCTGCCGGGTCAGGGGGTGCTCACACGGACCGTCCGCCCCTTGGGGCCGTCTTCGAGGCGGAGTTGGCGGAGCGGCCCTGGCGCAGGTCCAGCGCCGCTCGTTCGCAGGCCCTCCAGGTGAGGGCCATGATCGTGAGCGTGGGGCTCTGCCAGCCGGCGCTCGGCCAGCAGGCGCCATCGGTGACCAGCAGATTCGGCGCTCTCCAGCAGCGGTTCCACCGGTCCACCACGCCCTGATCGGCCCTGGTGGCCATCCGGGCTCCCCCCAGCTCATGGATGTAGTAGCCGGGGGGGGCCGGTCCTGCGGAAAGGGCCGCACTGCCCCGCAGCAGCGGCTCGGCCAGGGGAAACAGGAAGAGGTCTTCGAGGGGCTGGATGCGGCCGCCGCCGACCTCCACCACCTCCTCCATGCGCTCCTGCATGTGGCGCACCAGGAGCCGCTCGTTCTCCCCCCAGTGCACGTCGATGTGGGGAACGGGCAGCCCCCAGGCGTCGGCGGCGCTGCCATCGAGGCTCAGCCGGTTGTGGGGCTGCGGCAGCACTTCGCCATGGCCGATCAGGAAGCCCACCGCCTCTGTCGAGCGCCGCTTGAGCAGGCCGGGGGGATCGAAGCGCTGGATGGCCGCCCACAGACCGTAGCCCCGCCGGAACGGCAGTGCCCCGCCCGGATCAAGGTTGACGGTGTTGGGGATGAAGACGCTGCCGGCCCCCGAGAGCTCGGCGGGCTCCGCCGGAGCGGGCTGATCCGGCAGGGCGAAGAAGCGGCTGGTGGAGATGTGATCCATCAGGTAGTGGCCCAGGCACCCGGATGGATCCTCCAGGCCGTTGCTCCGGTGCGACGGGCCGGAATGCAACAGGATCCGCACCGTTTCCAGCGTGGAGGCGCAGAGCACCACCAGGGCGGCCCGGACCCGCTGCCGCCGCCGGCTGGTGCGATCCACCGTGATCACGCTCTCGGCCCAGCCGCCGCCCGGCACCAGTTCCACATGGCTCACCACCGCGTTGCTGCGCAGGGTCACCCGCCCGCTGGCCAGGGCCCGTCCCAGGGCGCCCCCCTGGGAGCTGGATCGAGGCCAGGCAGGGACCCCTGAGCGGACGGGGCGGGCGAAGCCGCGGGAGTGGATCAGGGGCAGGCCCAACTCCTGGCCGATGGCCCCCTGCAAATGCCGTTCGGCCGGAGTGAAGGGAAGGGGGGGCAGGTACTCCCCATCGGGGAGCTGGGGCAGCCCGTCCCGCTGACCATGGACTCCGAGCATCCGCTCCAGCCGGCTGTAGTACGGGGAGAGGTCAACGCTGCCGATCGGCCAGCTGGGCCCGTGCCCATCCCGC